>RFIL01000510.1 GCA_003695285.1 Calditrichota bacterium | reverse complement strand
TTAAGCGGATTGTTTTCCCACCCAGCAGAGAGTGTTTTTTAAAATAAAGCCAGCTATTCGCAAGCACGACCTGATTAAAGGAGATGAGTTGATCAACTCCCATGGAACCTGCCATACGCAATATTTTCAGGGTGTCCCTGAAAAAGGAAGCCAGGGATGGGCTGGAAATAGGTTGCAGTCGATGGAGAGGCTTGACAGACTCACTTTCAGAACCCAATCGCCAATCTCCGGGAAAATAATTTCTGGAATTAACAGAGCCCAGAGGAACGAGGGGTGCGATGTTTACCGTCATTCGTTCAAGTTCTTCCTCTGGGAACATTTCAATCCGGGTGGGAACTGAAGCTGAATTTGGTTTTATGACAAGTAATTCACCGTAGGAGGAATATTCCTCTTTATAAAGTCCTGGTAGATAAACTCCCGGAATCGAAAGCAATTCATGAAATAGCGATTCTTTTTCGGGTAATTTCCAGTCTCTGGTTTTTAAAAATTGCCAGAGACGGCAGTTTCCGGTGATCGCATCTCCCGGCAACAGAATATCAAAAAAATCAGTGAGACATTCCGCAGCGGTAATACCGGGACCACACCCCACAATTAGCGAATGGGTTTGATTTCTCTCACTTCGATAGTGAGAGATGCTGCTTAAATCAAGGATGGTCAGAACTTCCAGAATAGATAAGACATTGGGGAGATAAAAAATGATAAGCGGAAACTGATTAACAGGCGTCTTAGACTCCAGGGAAAAAGCTGGTACACCATGCTCTCGCGACACTTCTTCATCGGAAGGTGAGTAAGCATAAATGCGTTCCGCCCAAACGCTCTTCTCCCCATTCCAGAGGGAATACAGGGCATCGTATTCCGGATGGATAATACCCGAATCATAGGAACCCGCATACCCTAAAACTAATCGAAGGGTACCTTCCCCCGGGTCTTTTTGAACGCTATGTATTTCGTTTCCTAAAAAACGTGTTGCTTTCGCAACAAAGGGTAAAAACTCCGATTCAATTTTTCTTTTCAACTCCATCGCTGACAGGCGATATTTTCCATCGCTTCTTTAATCACCGGTATATTTTGTGCTGAATCGGGCACAATCAGAATCGCATTCTCACCGGCTATTGTGGCCAGAATATTCCGGTGTTTTAACTGATCAATAAAAATTGCCACCCCTTTAGCACGCCCATTAATTGTTTTTACAACGACCAAATTTTCATTGCTGTAGATACCCAGGATTTCCATACCTACCAATTTAACAAAAGCGTGATTACCTTCTCGCTCAGCGATTACGTACCGATATCCTTCAGGAGTAGGTTTTCGAATAATTCCCATTTCATGAAGGTCTCTGGATAAAGTTGCCTGGGTGGTATTGTACCCCCGGGCTTGCAACCTGGCTAACAATTCGGCCTGATTAGAGATATGTTCATCCTGAATAATCTGCTTGATGGCATATTGGCGTTCCTTCTTTTTTGCCATAATTACACTCCTTTTGTAATCGTTTACATCCACTGTAATACTTCCTTGCTCCTCCTCCCCCGCCTCTATGCCACAGACTCCTCTTCAGCCCCCATAACTTTAAGACAGATAGCCATCTTACCTTCTCCTCTCAGTTTATATCTGTCATATCGGTGGGGGATTAATAAACCCTCATAATGCTTTCTCCTCTGTTTAGTACACATCACCATTTAGCCACCGATTTTAAATATGGGGGGAGGAAGAGGATTACCCTCTCCTCCTCCCCAAAATAAGCATCAATATAACATTCGGTTTTTTCATTGCTTACGTTAGGACTTCATTTTATCTCTTAATGCAGCCCTGGCTGCCGCAAGAATAGCAATCGGCACACGATAGGGTGAACAACTCACATAATCCAGGCCGAGACGATGGCAAAATTCCACTGAAGCGGGTTCACCACCATGTTCACCACAAATACCTAATTTAATATCTGACCTCGTTTTACGACCTTCAACAACCGCCCATTCCATTAATTTTCCGACACCGGATTGATCAATGGTTTGAAAGGGATCGGCAGGTAAGATCTTGTGCTCAACATAGTAAGGCAAAAATGTCGCCGAATCATCGCGGGACATCCCGAATGTCGTTTGTGTCAGGTCATTAGTTCCGAAACTGAAAAATTCCGCTACGGTTGCTATCTCTCCGGCGGTTATCGCAGCTCTGGGAATTTCAATCATGGTACCCACTTTGTAGTCAACTTCAACACCTTGTTCTTGAAAAACCTCGGCTGCAACAGTTCGCACCACCGCTGCCTGTTCACGTAATTCATTAACATGGGATACCAGCGGAATCATGATTTCCGGTTTAACATCGATGCCTTCTTTTTTAACAATACAAGCCGCTTCCAGAATAGCCCGGGCTTGCATTTCTGTAATTTCAGGATACACAATTCCCAGACGACAACCCCGATGGCCCAGCATCGGATTAAATTCGCTGATTTGCTGGATACGGGCATGCAGTTTCTCGTATGTCACCCCAAGCTTACCGGCAAGCTCTCGCAGCTGATCTTCTTCATGGGGTAGAAATTCATGGAGCGGCGGATCCAGGGTGCGAATGGTGACCGGCCGATCCTGCATCACCCGGAAAATCCCGACAAAGTCTTCTCTTTGCATGGGCAGCAACTTTGCCAGTGCCTTTCTTCGATCTGCAGCGGTATCAGCAACGATCATTTCCCGCACAGCATCGATTCGGCTACCGCCAAAGAACATGTGTTCTGTACGACACAATCCAATACCTTCCGCGCCAAAGGCAATAGCAGTAGCAGATTGATCCGGTTGATCGGCATTGGTGCGGACCTTTAAGCGACGATATTCATTCGCCCAGGTCATAATTTGCTCATAAATGTGAAAAGTTTTGCTGGTTGTCTCTTTTTTATCTTTGTCGAATAATACCTGCAGTACTTCAGAAGGACGGGTTTGTATTTTTCCTTCCAGCACTTCACCGGTGCTACCGTCAATAGAAATCCAATCACCTTCTTTAATCACTTTTCCTTTTACTTCCATAGTGCGGGAATTATAGTTGATGTTTAATTCACCAGCCCCTACCACACAAACTTTACCCATTTGACGGGCAACCAGTGCGGCGTGGGAAGTCATACCACCCCGGGCGGTTAGGATACCTTCTGCTGCATTCATTCCCTTGATATCTTCAGGGGAGGTTTCCATCCTCACCAGGATAACCTTCTCACCCCGATTGACCCAGTTCACTGCATCCGGTGCGTTAAAAACCACACGACCACTGGCAGCACCCGGACCGGCATTCAAACCAACCGTTAACAGGCGTCCTGCCTCAATGGCCTCTCGTTTTTCATTCACATCAAACACCGGACGAAGGAGCTGGTTCAATTGGTCAGGCTCAATCCGCATGAGGGCTTCTTCCTTGCTGATTAATCCCTCTTCTACCATATCCACTGCGATTCGCATTGCCGCCAACCCGGTGCGTTTACCCACCCGGGTTTGCAACATCCACAAACGCCCCTTCTGGATGGTAAATTCCATATCCTGCATATCACG
>RFIL01000509.1 GCA_003695285.1 Calditrichota bacterium | reverse complement strand
TTCTTGAAGCTCTCGAATCCAGAAAATGAAGCAACCATTTAACTAAAAAAGTTTAAAAAACCACTTAATTAGTAATATTAACTTAAATCAGGAGGTCATTGTGAAACTAACAAATCATCTTGTTCTTACCCTGCTCGTTGGAATGCTGGTATTGTTCATGGGAAGTAACTCCGCCATGGCACAATCTAAAATTCGCTATATCGATTCCCAGAAGGTACTGGACAACTATCCCGCCTGGCAGGATGTTCAAAAACAGCTGGATGAACTGCGACAAAAATATGAAGGTGAATTTGAGCAAATCCGTCAGGAAGCGGAAAACCTTTATAATGAATTGCAAAATCAAAGCTTGCTGCTTTCCCCGGAAAAGAAAGCAGAAAAGGAAAGTCAACTGCTGAATCTCCAGGCTCAACTGGAACGCTATCAAAGAGAAAAATTCGGCCCACAGGGAGAATTTTATCGGAAAAATGCTGAATTGACGGAACCCATTATCACCAAGATTAACCAGATCATTAAGAAAATTGGTGAAGAAGACGGTTTGGATTATATTCTGGATGTGGCACAGGGAGTGGTGTTGTTTGCCAAACCGGAATTTGACATCACCGATCGGGTTCTTGAAGAATTGAATAAAGCCCAATAACATTTTATCAATCTACGAAAAGCTGGAATGTTTGCGAAACATTTCAGCTTTTTGTTATACGGGAGTTAAAAAATGCCGGAATTTACCTTAGCGGAAATAGCCGGGGTTTTGGATGGTGAACTACATGGAGACCCCCAGCTTCTGATCAATGGGGTGGCGGAAATTGAGAAAGCTGGAGAAGGAAATATCACCTTTCTGGCCAATCCCAAATACCGCCCCAGGCTGGAGCAAAGTAAAGCCTCTGCGGTCATCATTGATGCTCGTAGTGGGGTAACACCTCCCATCCCTTACATTCTGGTGGATGATGCCTATTTTGGATTTCTAAAGGTTATCCGCCTGTTCTATCCTCAACGTCAGTTACTGGAACCCGGCATCCATCCTTCGGCTGTTATTCATCCCACTGCTGAAATTGACGCCACTGCTGCTATCGGTGCCAACGTTTACATCGGTGCACATGTTAAAATCGGTAAGGGGACTCAGATTTTCCCGAACTGTGTTTTACTGGATTATTGTCAAGTGGGAGAGGATTGTATCCTTTATCCGCTGGTAAGCGTCCGGGAGGATTGTCGAATCGGGAATAACGTTATCATCCATAACGGAGCGGTTATCGGTAGTGATGGCTTTGGCTTTGCTCCGCACGAAGGGAAATTTCACAAAATTCCCCAGGTGGGTATTGTCGTTATTGAAGACGAGGTTGAAATTGGCGCAAACGTCACCATTGACCGCGCTACCATGGGTAAGACCATTATTCGCAAGGGGGCAAAACTTGATAATCTGGTACATATTGCCCACAACGTTGAAGTGGGAGAACATACGGTAATGGCTGCCCAGACCGGTATCTCCGGCAGTACCAAGATCGGTAAATATGTAATGATGGGAGGACAGGTCGGTACTGTGGGGCATATTACCATTGGAGACCGGGTACAGATTGGTGCCCAATCCGGAGTCGCCAAAAGCATCCCGGAAGGAGAGGTTGTTTTTGGTTATCCCGCTCGCCCAATTATGAAAACCAAACGGATTGAAGCAATTATCAACAATTTACCGGAGATGGTAAAACGGTTGAGACATCTGGAAAAACTCGTGTCAGAACTTCAGGAAACAAGAACAAAGAACGAGGAATAATGAATGCAAAAAAGGCAACAAACGATTCAGCGTCCATCTTCTTATACGGGTATTGGATTACACACCGGTGAACATTCCACCATTACATTCAAACCGGCACCCGAAAATTACGGGATTGTCTTTACTCGCACAGATGTGGATAATCCGGTAGAAGTTCCGGCGCTGGTGGATTATGTTATACAGGATAATAGTATTGATAGTTTACGGGGGACCAATCTCCAGAAAGATGGCTGTATTATTTACACAGTGGAACACGTGCTGGCGGCCATCGCCGGGCTACAAATTGACAATTTATTGATTGAGTTGTCTGCCGGGGAACCTCCGGTGGGAGACGGTAGTGCCATGCCTTATGTAAATGTCCTGCTGGAGGCGGGTATTGTGGAGCAAGACGCCCCCAAGGATTTTCTGGTGATTGAAGAAACCCTCCATTTTCATAATGAACAACGGGGAATTGATATTGTAGCACTTCCACTTGATGATTTCCGCATTACGGTGATGATAGACTATCAGAATCCCGCCCTGGGGAGCCAGCATACAGGTCTCTTCTCACTGGAAAAGGAGTTTGTCACTGAATTTGCACCAGCCCGAACCTTCTGTTTTCTTCACGAAGTTGAGATGCTTATCCAGCAGGGCTTAATTAAAGGGGGACGTCTGGATAATGCCATTGTCATCTGTGATAAGGATTTAAAAGAGATTAATACCAGGATCGTCAAAGAGACTCTTAAAATTGACGGGGATGTTTTTATCGGCGAGAATGGGATACTCAACAACCGTGCATTGCGCTTTAAAAATGAGCCTGCCCGTCATAAACTCCTGGACCTCTTAGGCGATCTCTTTCTGGTGGGGGCTCCGATTAAAGGGCAGATTCTGGCGGCACGCCCGGGACATCAAAGCAATATTGAATTTGCCAGACAATTGCGGGAATATTATAAAAAGCAAAAACTCACCCGAAAATATCAGGAAGTTCCTCAGAAAGGGGTTGTTTTTGATTTTAATGCCATCCAACGAATTTTACCCCATCGCTATCCATTTTTATTTGTGGATCGGATTGTGGAGTTTGAGGCAGGCAAGCGAATCGTGGGAATTAAAAACGTTACCGGCAACGAAGAGTTCTTTCAAGGGCATTTCCCCGGTCACCCCATTATGCCCGGAGTCATTATCATCGAAGCCATGGCTCAGACCGGAGGAATAATGCTTTTAAATGAAGAGGACAATCCTCAAGATAAAATTGTTTATTTTATGGGTATGGATAACGTTCGGTTTCGAAAACCGGTGTTTCCCGGTGCCCAATTGGTTTTTGAGCTGGAATTGCTCCGGAAACGTCCCACTGCCTGTAAGATGGCCGGAAAAGCCTTTGTAGATGGAGAACTGGTCGCCGAAGCGGAATTAATGGCCGCCATTCTTGATCGATAACGTTTTTGGGAAAAATATAATTGAATTCAAATACATAAACTTTCTTGGAGTGCACATTGGTAACCATACATCCAACAGCAATCGTTCATCCCAAAGCTGAGTTAGGCAAAGATGTTGAAGTCGGTCCCTATACGATTATTGAATCGGATGTAATCATCGGTGATGGTTGTAAGATTCATTCTCATGTATACATCGATTCCGGGACCCGTTTGGGCACCGGAGTGGAAATTCATAAAGGCGCCGTTTTGGGAACACCCCCACAGGATTTGAAATACAAAAATGAAAAGACCTATCTCGAAGTTGGTGACGGAACCCGAATTCGGGAATTTGCCACTCTCAATCGAGGCACGGATTACCATTACAAAACCACGGTCGGTCAAAACTGCTTTATCATGGCATATGTGCACATTGCTCATGATTGCATCATCGGAAACCATGTCATTCTTTCCAACGCCGTTAATATGGCGGGACATGTGGAAATCGAAGACCATGTGGGGATCGGTGGTTTAACGGCCATTCATCAGTTTGTCAAAATCGGGCGTCATGCCTTTATTGGGGGCGGGTTGCGAATCAATAAAGATGTTCCACCCTATGTTCTGGCGATGGGTGACCCTCTCCGCTACGGTGGGGTTAATCGCGTCGGTTTACTCCGGAAAGGGTTCCAGGAGGAAACCCTCAACAAAATTAAGAAAGCTTACCGTATCCTCTATCGAAGCAACCTGTTGACCAGAGAAGCCTTGCAAAAAATACAGCAAGAAATCCCCGATTGCCCTGAGATTGAACACATCATTGAATTTGTTGAAAAAAGTGAACGGAGCATCATTCGTGGATAAACTGAACACTTAACACCTAACGATGGCAAGCATGGGAAGATTGAAATCCTACCTGATTCTACTCATATGTTCCACTCTGATATTTACTGGTAAGGTAAAGTCTCAATATTTTGATCTCGACCTCTTTATCAATGATTCCCTTTCTACAGGTATCCAGAATCTTCACGGTGCCCTCATCAGCGGGATGAATAGCATGATCATCCAGCGGATTGATTCACAATCCCGTTTTCAGTTTAATCTTTCCCTCTCCCAGAACTGGATTCATATCAGCCGAGATGAACAAACCGGACCTTTAACCGAAGTCATGGGATTTGGATTTCCCATGGCCCAATTGGAAGTGGGTTTACCTTCCGATTTTCATTTGATTGCCCGGGGTATGGTATATCGTATGGGAGAGCAACCCAAAGAAACTGTTCTCTTCTGGGGAATGGGGTTTCGTTACGCCATGTTGCATCAACAACAGAATTCCAATATCTTTGCCGGTGTTCTTCTCTTATATGAAGAGCTTAACAATATCAATGATTTTAGGATACAAAGCCTGATGATCAAGGGTTACCTGGGTGGAGGAGGTTCCATACTAAATGTTTATGTCACTCCCGGCTTTACCCGAAGCTGGTATCATGTCCACCCGGACCAAAATGCTCAAATCCGGTTCACCCGCATTAAAAACTTTCTCAAATTCAATGGGGGGATGATCATCAAATTGAATAAACGTTTTCAACTCCTGGGAAATATTGTGTTCGGGGAATTTCTAACGATTGGAGCAGGTGCCAATATCACTATCTGGTAAATTTCTTATTTGGGTTCGGGGAAAGGTTTTTTTAAGTTCCTTTTGTCTGCATTAGTTTTATTGTTATAATATTTGTTCCATTTTCTAAACTGAGGAGTAAAAATCTTTTTCGTAAAAGTTTAGAGCGGTTACTTTTCTGAACAAACATGCATTCGAATTGAGGAATATAAAATGTTGAATATTTTTGGATTTGTTGGGAATTACATACTTCCCATCATCATCGTTCTTGGAGTATTAGTACTGGTTCACGAATTGGGCCACTTTCTGGCAGCCAAACTTTTTGGGGTTAGGGTTGAACGGTTTTCCATTGGTTTTCCACCTCGTTTATTCGGCATTAAAATTGGAGATACCGATTATTGCATTTCGGCTATCCCCCTTGGTGGATATGTGAAAATGAGCGGTATGATTGACGAAAGTATGGATGCCAGCACCTTAACTGGTGCGCCTCATGAATTCATGTCTAAACCTACCTGGCAGAAGGTTATCATTATTACTGCCGGAGTTATCATGAACTTCCTCCTGGCTGTGGTCATATTAGGTGGTGCTTTATGGATGCAAGGGGAAGCCGTTTTACCTACCACAACCATCGGAATTGTTCAGGAAGGCGGAATTGCTGATAGCATCGGTCTAAAGAAATATGATAAAATCCTCTCCATAAATGATACCCCGGTCAATAATTGGCAGGATATCGAATCCATCTTTTTGAAGCACCTTGGAAGTGACTTGACTTTTGTTGTAGAAAGGAATGGAGTCCCCCTTACCATATCTCTGAAGTGGGAAAACCTGAAACTGAACGATATGGAGCGTTTTGGGATCGGCCCTTTGCTGCCGGCAGTGGTCGGAGAACTTACCCCCGGCTATCCCGCTCAGGAGGCGGGTTTAAAACCCGGTGATCGGATCCTCGCCATCCAGGATAGTAGCATCGAAAGCTGGACCGATATGACAACCCTGATTTCCAACAACCCGGAAGTTCCCCTTACCTTCACCATTCAGAGGGGAGATTCCGTTTTTCAGACCGTTATTACCCCCAAAGCGGTTTCCTATGAAGATGAGGAAGGGAACACCCAGAAACGTGGGTTAATTGGAATCGGCTACAAGGTGTTGCATAAGGAAATTTCGTTACCACATGCCATGTATCGCGGCTATCAACGTGCGGTGCTCTTTGGTAAACTGAACATTACCGGATTTATGCGTTTAATCAGTGGTGAAGAGTCCACGCGGGAAATGCTGATGGGCCCCATTGGGATTGCCAAAGTCGCGGGTGATTATGCTCAAGCGGGATATGAAAATCTCATTTTGCTAATTGCTTACTTGAGTGTTGTACTGGCCATTATAAATATTTTACCCATTCCGGCTCTCGATGGAGGACATCTGGTGATTATTCTTATCGAAGGTATCCGAAAAAAACCTCTACCAGTAAAAACCAAAATGATCATCCAGCAAATCGGAATGGTTATATTGCTAATGCTCATCTTTTTCGTGATCTTTAATGATATCAACCGATTGTTCTCCGGGAATTAAACTCAAAAGACAGCCAGTTCCTCCGGTCGTATCTGCGAAACAGGGTTATTACCGGAGGAACCAGACTCATCCGTTTTGATGATTTTCTAAAAAACATTTGCATTCATCCCATCACAGCATCGTTACTGCTAAAACCCTATCCAAGAGGAGTTATGGAGCTTTTACAGGGAAAATATCTCAAACTTCAGAACGTTCTTCGCTCCTTTCCCAACCTGATTGTTGCCTATTCCGGAGGCGTGGATTCTACTTTTTTATTAAAGGTAGCCTTCGATGTGCTGGGGGATAAAGTGTTGGGGATTATCGGGGTCTCTCCTTCCCTGCCGGAACGTGAATTGACTTCTGCTCTGGAGGTTGCCCAACAATTTCATCTGCCGGTAAAAACAATCAAAACTGAGGAACTGGCTGATGATCGCTATAACAGCAATCCCACCAATCGATGTTATTTTTGTAAAAAAGTTTTGTTTACGGAATTATTCGATTATGCACGAAGAAAGGGGTTTCAATACATTGCGGATGGCACCAATGCCGATGATGAAAATGACTTCCGACCGGGAAAACAGGCCGCGAAGGAGTTTAACATCGTTAGCCCATTAAAAGAGGCCGGATTAACCAAAGCAGATATCCGGGAACTCTCATTCCAATTACACCTGCCGACCTGGGATAAACCGGAAATGGCCTGTCTGGCTTCCCGATTTCCAACCGGAACACGTATCACCGCTGAT
>RFIL01000083.1 GCA_003695285.1 Calditrichota bacterium | reverse complement strand
GCCTGACGGGCAGGTGCCTGACCAACCCCTGCCGTGAGCACATTGCCCATTATCACCTGCTCCACCCTGTCAGGGGAAAGGTTTACACGTTTCAAGGCCTCTTTAATAACGATGCTCCCTAACTGCGGTGCGGTTAAGGGAGCTAAAGAACCATTAAAGCTTCCGATAGGTGTCCGAACCGCTGAGACAATAACGGTTTCATTGAAATGTTTCATTTATCTTCCTCCGGTTTATTTTTTTGTTGGGAAAATTGATCATATGCAAAAATAATATCTCTTACCAGACGATGCCTTACGACATCTCCGCGGTCGAGATATACAAAAGAGATTCCTTCAACCTCCTGCAACACTTCCTGGATTTGTAATAATCCCGAGGTTGTTTTTTCCGGTAAATCAATTTGAGTGATATCCCCGGTAACGATAGCTTTTGAATTAACCCCCAGTCGAGTCAGAAACATCTTCATTTGCATCGCAGTGGCATTCTGGGCTTCATCCAGGATGACAAAGGCATTGTTTAAAGTTCTCCCACGCATATAGGCCAGGGGTATCACTTCGATGCTTCCCTGTTCTGTGTAGCGCTTGATGAGTTCTTTGGGGAGCATATCTTCAAGAGCATCATACAATGGGCGCAGGTAGGGGTCAATCTTCTCCCGGTAATCTCCGGGCAGGAACCCCAGACTTTCTCCGGCTTCCACCGCTGGACGGGCCATTACAATTTTTTTAACCTCTTTCGCTTTCAGCGCAGCCACCGCCAGAGCCACTGCCAGGTATGTTTTACCGGTTCCCGCAGGACCAATCACTACCACCAGGTCTGATCGTTTGACTGCCTCAACAACCTGCTGTTGACCTGCTGAGCGAGGTTTAACATATCCCTGACGGGTGAATAATATGACTTCATCCAGTTCTTTGGTGCTTTCACTCTTTTTCCGGGAGGGGGTTACCACTTCCCCGATGCCACTTTCAGCTTTGACAATATGTATCAGTGTATCTACATCATTGATGGTGAGATTTTTTTTCTTATTGGCAATAAAAACCATCTCAGTGAGAATACTTTCTACCTGCTCAACGACTTCCGGGTTGCCACGAATCTTAAGTTGAGTTCCCCTGGCAATTATCTCTACCGGAAAATGGGTTTCGATCAACTTTAAGTGTTCATCACTAACGCCACATAATATCAGCGGGTCAACCTTATCTATTTTAAAGAGCACTTCAACAGCAGAATTTTGATTGGTCATAAATCCTCAATCCTTAATACAAAAAGACGAATCCTTTTCTTTAAATTTAATTTTACTCCTTAATTAAAGCTGTGGGATTACTTACAACGAAAATTCAGTAAATTAGCCACTCCCCGTGGTTCATCGTTAACTTAAAAAGGCTCTCAGCAAAAGCCAAGAGCCTTTTATGAAAAAGTCAAACGATGTCCGAAAAGTATTTACACATTATTGACCGGGTAATGTTAACACCATATAAGGATAAATGAGATTGGCATCGGAGATGACATCTTTGTTCGCTTCATAAATCTTCTGCCAGGTAAAGGGACTACCCAGTCGCTGAGCAATACTGAACAGAGACTCACCTCGTTGTACCCAAACTTCATTACGACCTTCGACACGAGGAATACGAAAGACCTGATTGGGATAAATCAAATCAGGGTTGCTGATTTGGTCACGATTGGAGGTATAAATTCTCATCCAGGCATAAGGATCGCCATAGACATCCGGTTTTTTGGCAATTTTCCAGAGGTAATCTCCACGCTGAACTTCATAGCGACCGGCAGCGGCAGGAGTTGCCTTTTGTTCAGCATCGCCAATCATGTTTTCTACACGCTGCAGGACCATATAGGGTTCGGGTCCTAAACTTCGTTTGTCTTTTCTGAGTTCAGCCAGACGATTCCGATATTCATCCAGTTCACCGCGACGATTATAAATTTCTTCCGGTGTCAGAGACACAAAACCAGATAAATCACTTTCCAGGCTCTTGCAGTCATCTAAGAAGGCATTATAATTGGCTTCATCAGTTTCCAGAAGAGCATAAATTTCATTCCAGCAATTAGCTTCCTGTTGCTCAGCAGCGGCAATTTGTTCTTGCAATTGAGCAATTTTAGCTTCTTCCTGAGCAATGGCTGCTTTGGCATCAGCTTCACGTTTTTGCCATTTGCTCAACTCTGCCCAGTATTCATCCATCTTCATATTTTTGTAATCGTAGCTGTATTGTTGAGCAAACACCCCCCACGAAAACAATACTACTAAAAACATCGATAATGTTAGTATAACTTGTCTATTCATTTTAGCCTCCTAAATCATTCTAATAGTTTCGCTGTACTTAATTAATTGGAACCCCAATTTTCCAACCGTTTCTGAACTTCCGCCTTTTCGTCTTCACAGTTTTGAGCTTCTTGCTGTTTCTGTGACAATTCACCTTCCAGCTGCTGTCGCTGTTTGGTGAGTTCTTCCAGGCGTTGTTCAGCGGATAGAGCTGCAGAGCGCGTCTCTTCCATCTGACGAATTTGTTCATCATTGGGATGCGAAGCACAGCCAAACGAGAATACCAGCGTTGCGACAAGTGCTGATGTGACCAACCATTTTTGAATTTGCTTCAGACTAATCATTGGGAATGCCTCCTCTTAGTTATTGATTGTGTGAAAATACTAAATTTAGCAATTTTTGTCAAGGCTTAAATCGTGAAAAATTAGGAGTTGAGAAAAATTATCCAACTCGCATCAATTATCTATTCTTTCAAAATTTTTAAATGAAGTTCCTTTAATTGTGTCTCATCCACTTCCGAAGGGGTTTGTTCCATTAGTCCAACTGCACTGGCAGTTTTGGGAAAAGCAATGACATCTCGTATGGAGGCGGCTTTTGCCAGTAACATTACCAGCCGGTCAAATCCAAACGCTATCCCTCCATGGGGCGGTGCTCCATATTCAAAGGCATCCATTAAGAAGCCAAATTTTTCCCGGGCTTCCTCAGGGGTCATCTTTAACAATTGAAACACTTTCTCCTGCATCTCCCGTTTATGAATACGGATACTTCCTCCGGCAATCTCATTTCCATTATAAATCAGGTCATAAGCCCTTGCTCGAACTTTATGAGGCTCCGAATCAATTAAGTGCATATCCTCCTCTTTCACCGAGGTAAAAGGATGATGACGGGCTACATAACGATTCTCTTCCTCACTGAATTCCAATAATGGGAATTCTGTGGTCCAATGTAAATGATGCACATCACCTGGGATGAGGTTTAGCTTCTCACCCAGATGGTTTCGCAAGAATCCCAGCATGGTTTGAGCAAACTCTTTCCGTTTGTCAGCAACGACAAAGATCATGGCATCCTGCGTTAACCCCAGCTCTTTTTTGAGGGCTTCCCCTTCATGGCCACTCAGGAATTTGCTGATACCACCCTCAAAGGTGTTATTGGTAAATTTTATGTGAGCTAATCCCCCGGCTCCCATGGAAATCAACCATTTGTTTAATTCATCCAACTCCTTACGACTATATCCGACAGCTTCCGGCACCACCAGCGTACCGATATACCCCCCTGCTTCTACCACACTTTTGAAGATTTTAAAATCCGTATTTTTAAAAATCGAGGTCACCTCCCGCAGTTCCAGACCAAAACGGGTATCGGGTTTATCAGTACCAAATCGATCCAGTGATTCCTGATAGGTGAGTCGAGGAAAAGGCGTTTTTAACTCAATATTCAAGGCTTCCTTGAAGAGAAACTTCATGAACTTTTCTACGATGTTCATGACATCCTCTTCTTCTACAAAGGACATCTCAACATCAATCTGAGTGAATTCCGGTTGACGATCTTTGCGAAGGTCTTCATCCCGAAAACATTTCACTATTTGAAAGTAACGATCAAACCCCGAGACCATTAATATTTGCTTATAGGTTTGGGGTGATTGTGGCAGAGCATAAAATTTGCCGGGATGCAATCTGGAGGGTACCAGAAAATCTCTCGCCCCTTCTGGAGTACTTTTGGTTAAAAAAGGAGTTTCAATTTCAAGAAAATTTTCTCCGGAGAAGAATTGACGGGTTAACTGTGCCACCTGATGACGGAGGATAAGTGTTTTTTGCAATTTCGTCCGTCTTAAATCCAGATATCGATACTTCAGACGCAGGTCTTCGGAAACATCGACATAGTCTTTCAACTCAAATGGTGGGGTTTTACTGGTATTGTGAACCTCCAATTCTTCAGCATATATCTCAATTTCCCCGGTAGGGAGCTCCGGATTGATTGCCTCTTCCGGTCTCTTTTGCACTTTCCCCCGGACCGAAACGACAAATTCGGAACGGAGCTTTTTACTTTTCTCATATAAATCTCCCTTTTCCGGAGAAAAGACCACCTGGATTTTCCCGTATCTATCTCGTAAATCGATAAAGAAGACCCCTCCGTGGTCTCGCCAGTTATCCACCCAGCCGGATACAACCACCATCTTTCCCACTTCACTGAGTGTCAGTTCACCACATGTATGGGTCCGTTTTAATTTCATAGAATCTCCTGCTGTAAAAGAAAACACGTAAAATGACTATATTGGAAAAGATATAAAACGGTGCAAAATTTAGGGGAATCCAGAGGTTTAGACAAGCATTATTTCAGTTTTCGGGTAAGAATAAAAAAGCCTGCCAGAAGCAGGCTTTTTTCAGGTAAGACAGTTTTCCAAAATTTAGAAGATAAAAGGCACACGGATTTTTACCAGACCTCCATTGGCTTTACCGAAGCGCCATTTTTTTACATTTTTGACGATACAATCTTCCAGACGTTTATCCTTTATGGTGGATTTGTAAATTCGGGCACTGGAAACTTTACCTGTCGGTTCAATGACGATTTCCATATCAATGCGACCACGCAGGTTGGGATTCAATTTTGCTCTGCGTTGATAACAATATTCAACCAGACCACTCTGTCGATTAATGGCAGCAGTAATGGCTTCAGGATCCCGAGATCCGGTTCCTTTGGTAAATTGAACGTTCTCGGTTTTTAACTCGATTTTGCCACGACGTTCAAAAGACCCACCTTCAGTTACCGAACCTCCGGAGATTAAATCATCAATTCCGGTAGCTCCACCCTCTGTTCGGGCACCTGAGCCTTTGGCCGCCCGTGTTCGTTCTCCCGGTGCCCCGGCAGTGCGAATCCCGGAAGTTCCTTCAACGATCTCACCGATATCACCAACTCCACCGGCACCACTGGTGACATCCTGCAGCACATCTTCATAGGCCACATTCCCTGATCCCGATCCGCCGGCACCGGTAGCAATTGCCAGAATTCCCTGCCTGGCAACTTCCGCCTGCATTTGCTGGGAGCGTCGCTGCAGTTCAGCCTGGGTTTGTCGTCTTCTTTGCTGACGTTGGGTTTGAGATTCCTCTACCCGCTGCTTTCCTTTCTCACTCACTTCTTCCGGTTCCGGTGCTTCTTCGGTAATCAATTCTCCTCCGGCCCCCTCTTCTTCTGTCAATTCCCCCTCAGGAGGTGTTATGATTTCCACATCATACACTTTTTCGATGATTCGTTTTTTCAACTGGCTGATCTGCTCCTCACTGAGTACCCATTCCTGATTGGCAACATAAAAGACCCAGCCATACACGATTAAAAAGGTGATGAGCAGAATACTATAATAACGTTTATCTAAAGTTTCCCAGAAATTTCTTTCAAATTCTTTAGGAAAGCCGGCTAATCGAAAACCCGCACCGCCGACTGCAGCTGATCCTTTTCCTTCCATTACCATTTCCTCTTAATACGCTATAAAAATTCCTTTTAATTTTTACTTCTCGCGTATTGCCAACAATCTCAATTTATTATACTCGGAAGACCCACAGGTATAAATTACCTTATATAACAATTGAAACGGTACATTTTCGTCAGCAACGATCAATACTTCATGAGTAAAGGGAATTGCATATTGTATTTCATTTTGTTTTGCTTCTGTAGCCCGTCTTGCCAGTTCTCTAAACAGGGGCGTAATAAGCGGCGCCCCGGGATCCACCTCAGCAATAGACATGACTTTCTTGTCGGATACCAGAATGTTTGCCTGAGTCACCGACACCGTCAGTTCTTTATGGGGAGGTTCGGTACTGAGTGTATAGGGTAGTCTTAAATCACTGGACGGGGAAATAATTGCCCCGGTTGTGGAGAATGTTTTCAATAAAAAGAGGAGGATGATGGTCATCGCGTCCATCATAGAGGTGAGGTTTAGCTCTTCCTCTTTTATACTCAAATGTTTTTTGGCTCGTGATGGTATAAAGGCCATACTTTGCTTACCTCTTTCGATTAAAAGATTTGACCGATATTAATTTGTGGAAAAAGTTCCTTCTGCTCCCCATTCTCATCCGTATAAATCGTTACATGATCAATGGTACGGATGACATGCTTATAGGGGATATCCGCCTCTGCGGAAATGATGATACTTTTTTCATCCACAAACCCCTGACCGGTAATCTTATTTTTTATTTCCAGCAATACCTTCTGTAATTCCGCAAAATTGTATGAACCATCCTCTAAAATTGCGATGGTTGGTTGCGCTTCTTCACGACTCACATTTTCTTCCCCCGTTCCGGAGAGATAACCTCCTTTATTGCCCACATAAAATCCATCTTTGGAAATCAGGACGGTTAACCCGAATCGTTTTTCTTTCTCCTGCTTTTGCTCTCCGGGACCAATTTTCCCACTACTGGCCGGGGGCAGATTCAATTCGCGAATCGATAATTTCACAAATTCAGCACTATAAAGAAGAATCGGAATCAGCACCACCATGAGATTCATCACCGGTCGAATATCCAGAGGGATCTCTTTAAATTTATTGTGTGAACGTTGCGATGGTTTAAACGCCATGGTGCAATCCCTTCTTAACGGTTACCGGTAATCAAGTTGATAAGTTTCACCAGATGTTCATCCATATCATCGATAATTTGCGAGGTCTTATTCTGGATAATATTATAGACCACAATTGTGGGAATAGCGACGGACAAACCAAAAATTGTAGTATTCATAGCTGTGGAAATACCTTCTGCCAACAATCGCGTTTTCTGATCATCAGGGATATCCGCACTACCCACTGCCGCAAAAGCGATAATAAGACCGTAAATCGTTCCCATCAATCCCGTAAGGGTGGACACATTAGCTAACATCGAAAGATAATTCGTTCGACGTTGTAGCTTGGGAATCACCTCCAGAGTGCCTTCATCCACCGCATTCTGGATGGAACGGAAATCAAGACTTTCGCTTTCGGCAACCTTTTTTAGCCCTGCCAAGACCACATAGGGTAAGGCTTTCTGCTTGCCGGCTTCACACAATTCAATGGCGCGTTTTATGTTTCCGCTGGTAACATATTTTCGAATTTCCATCATGAATTTGTCAGAATTCACATTAGACCGCACCATTACATAGTAAATCCGCTCAATCGCTATTGCTGTGGCAATAACTAAAAACAACGCGATAATCCACATGAAGGCAAAACCTTCTGATGATGGACTAAACGAACCAAAAAACTCATGCCAGAACTGACTACCCATAAGATATTTCTCCTTCTTATTGTTGATAATACCTTAAAATTCGGTTAAAAACGTTTCTTTTTTAGTAATGCATCTAAATTCTTAATTGGCTTAATCCGTTTACTTTCCGTTAATACAATTTCTACTTTTTCAGTTTCTCCCGTCAATTCGGTTTTAAAACTCTTTTCCACTTTCACCTCATCAAACTCCACCTGTTTCCGGCGATCCAGAATTTGAACCTGAGGTAGTTCTGCCCGGGCATCAATAATTCGGGCTTCAATCTCAATCACCTCGGGTTCACCCTGTTG
>RFIL01000508.1 GCA_003695285.1 Calditrichota bacterium | reverse complement strand
CTGGTATTCGTTTGAATGAGGAGAAATAAGGTCCAATAAAAAAAGTTGGTACCACGGGACTTTTTTGTAGAAATGAATAAAAATAACCCTGGACATTTCTTCCATTCAGAAATATGGACAGATTAACAAAGAACAGAAGAAATTATGGTGACCAGAGTTAAGAATTTTTCTGGGGGGAAATTGGATTTAGTAGTTGAGTGAATGCTTCTCCTGAAAACCAGAAAAAATGGGACCGGCATCCCTGCTGGTCGGTTTATGACTATCCGAGTAACACCATTTTACCCCAAAGGGTGGCTATGCTCTGGGTCTGCGCCCCCCTGTCTTGCCTTGTTCCACATCACCGGTAGCCGGAGGCTTCTCCCGAAGGGATGCCTTCGGCAATGCCTGCGAACTGGTAGCTGAAGCTTTCCCCCCTGCGCTCCGCCCTACCGCACCAGCAGCATCTTTCGGGTCTGAACAGACGAACCGGCCTTCAGCCGATACAGATACACCCGCTGTCCACGGTTGCCCGACGGGATTGAATTTCTCCAATTCGGCAGCCAGTAAAAAGATGCGGGGAGACAAGTGTGCCGGCAGATAATAGGCAAAGATGTCGCTGGTGGTGTATTCCTAACAGGTGTGCTGGGTGCCGTTGTCGGAATAATTATTCGCCAGGGGCAATCGGAAGGGGTGAAATCCTAACTTCCAGGCAGCTTTATCGATTTGATGGTTGACACAGCTCGAATGACTGGTACAACAACCGAGGCGGGTCTGATTGCCAAGAAAGTGGAAGTAAAAGAAAACGGGGAATGGAAAAACATCCCGATTCCCGGAATGATGTAAGATTGGAATATCCGGAAATATACAAAAAAGGGAGAGTTTCGGCTCTCCCTTTTTTATGGACTAAACAGCGGAATAGAATGCAGACGATCTGAAAAACCTTATCCACTACCAAACAGCACAAAGTTTTCATGTTGATTTTCAATATCGATAGCCCGGTTTCAAAAAGATAGACTAAGTTTTAAGAATGCGGTTCTTCCTGGCTCGGGAATGGGTATTCCTGTAAAGGGGTTTTTGGCATTGAGATGACTGCTATACGTTTTGTCCGTCAGATTAATCACACCTGCCCGAATTTCGCTGTTCTTCAGCAGCCTGGCACCGACCTGGATATCCACTGTCACATATCCCGGGGTTGGAATTTCCCCTCTACTAACCGCTACCCGATTCTGCCGACGATAAAAATAAAGTAATCCTCTAAAAAAGAATTGATTTTCCGGGTGATGATAAGCTAATTCGATGTTGCCGTTCAGAGGGGCTACTCCCAGTGCCGGTTCATCAAGGGTTTCATCTTTTCCCCATAAATAATTTAGAACCCCGCCAATCCTTACCTCGCGATTTACATGAAATACGGCTGCTGCCTCCCCTCCCCGGAAATTTGCATCCCCATTGATGTATTGAAAAACGGTATTGGGGCTTAAGGGGAGTTTTTTGGGATATCCGGTTGGTTCCAGGGTGATAAAATTATCAATTTTTCTTACGAAGCCGTTAACATGGAATGAAAAACGTGAATATGCAGCTTCGATCCAGATATCTGCCTGGGTATTGCGTTCCGGGTTCAGCGCCGGGTTTCCCATAAATTCGGCGCTGGTTTGCGCTTTACTGGCAGGGAAGCGGTCGGAATAACGTTCATTGGCGTCAGCGGTGCGAACAGCAGAACCGAACCCTGCTGAAACCAGCCAGTGTTGAGTTAATGGGACTTCCAGCATCACGGCCCCACTTAAATTGGTTTCCGAGCGACTTAAATTCCGGGAAATGTTTTGCAGGAAGAAGTCGCTGGCAGTATCGGCATCGGCGTGGACGAAATCGCTGCGCAGTGTGGCGGTGAAGCGAAATTTTCGACGGATGGTTTTCACCCCTTTAATAAATAAACCGCCGTCGCGAATAGTAGCATCGGGCCAGACAATGTCATCTTTCATCATTACCATTCCATTGTCACGGCGGAGAATATCCCGGGAGGCATCCCGATTGGCGCTGTATAAATCTCCACCTATCTCAACATCCAGGTCCCCGGGAGTTAATAATTTGGCATCCACCCGACCTCCCTTAACATTGATGCCGCTGTTGATTTTAACCAGAAGGGGAAAAGGTGGCATCCGGTTGGGATTCGCTTCTGCGGTGGGTTTCCCGTTGTTATCCATCAGGTGATCGAGGTCATTCACGTACCCGGTTACTTCCAGAAAACGCAAAAGTCCACCGGAAGTCTCATATTGATAGCGGGCGTAGAGATTCCGCACTTTGAAAAAGCGGGCATTCAGCAGCCTGCCCGGGTAATCAATGTCATTCTGGTACTGATAACCTCCGGAAAAAGTCAACCGGGAATTTTGAGTGAGGCGAATGCCCAATTTTCCGCGAATTTCCCGGGAATGAAAATCTGCCGGCACAGTATTCCCGGCTCCGTCATGATAATCATGCGATTCTCGCCAATTGGCATGAAGCCAGTAGGAAAAAATTCCCTGGGTGCCGATTACAGCCCCGGCAGTCTCCGGAGAATTGCTGTTGCTTCGATAACCGGTGATAAAATGTCCATGGAAAAACTGTTCTTTTCCCCACTGTAAGGGCTCTGACTCTGCCTGAATGGCGCTTAAATTTCCAGCGCCCCAGGTGAGTGCATAAGGTCCTTTAACAATATGAATCGTATGGATGGCAGTGGGATCGTAGTGGCTTAAAGGAGAATCCATGCGGGCTGGCCCGGCAGGAAAATAGCGGGTGCCATCTACATAAGTGCCCACTTCGGTTTCCCGTAATCCCCGCACTACCGGGTCTAATCCGGTGGGTCCCCGGCGGACAGCTTCCACTCCCGGCACCTGGCGAAGCAATTCACCGGTTACACTAACTTCACTACGCTGAATGACAGTAGGAGGAAGATGACTCATCGTTTCAGTTAAATCTCCTCCTCTGCTGGTGGTCACCACAATTCCCGGTAAGGAGATCGGAACAACGCTAAGTTGAAAATTGATTTCCACTTGTTTCCCGTTAGCTATCGTTATTGTTTCTTCCCGGCTTTCCCTGCCAACAAACTCCGCAACCAGGGTATATTCTCCGGCAACGACATTCTCAATCCGAAATTCCCCGGCTGAGTTGGTCATATCTCCGAGGTGGGTGCCTTTAAGATAAACGCTTACCCCGGGGAGCGGTTCGCCTTCCGGCGTTAACACTTTACCATAGATTACGCCACCCCCCTCGGCATATACTCCCTGGAATAATACCAGGATTAAGAACAAAGCCGGGAGAACATATTTTATCATATCACCCAATGTGTGTGAAAATATTCTAATGTGGATGTTTTGAATCCTCATTTTTTATCCCTTTCATGTGTATTCAACTTTAAACAAATTTCCCTTGTAGCTTAAAGAAACCATTGGTTAGCTTTGTTGATCGAAAGCCAACCCGGAAGGGTAACGAACAACCGGAAGCTTAACTATCAAACCACAGAATCCTCCGGGGGATGAATTTCGTAGATATAAAATTCTCCCATCATGGACCCTGAGCTACCGGGTTCAAAAACTTAATTCTCTCATCGGATATTTTCCTCTTTTACGAACCGAGTACATTTCACCCCCTGCTCAGGTGAAAATTGCTGTCGGTTTAAAAGAATTCCCTCCCCTTCCCTGCGTTGTTGGCAATGAAGGTAGAGCTTCTCCCGGGAATTTTCATGAGAGAGAATGAGAAAAATCTCTGATATGCTTTTTATACGAGTTGAAAAATGCGGGGCGGTTTCTTCGGACGTCCCAAATAAATTGGGATGTGGTTTTGTTCTAAGGGGAAATAAGTGATGGAAGTAGATGAAAGAAAATTTTCTTTAAAATACAGTAGGGTGAATTTAAGGGTTGAATTCGCAAAAAACGGTTTTTTCTCCGGATGACAGGGCTGGGATGTCATCATACATTTGCCGGTTGCCCGGAAATCCTCTCCTTTTTTTCGATGGCAACAGGAATCGCATTTACACTGACAGCGATCCCCTTTCATCTGGCAGTGAGATACAGGCGAAACTGCGTTTCCGGCAATGATCGCCCATAAGAGCGGAGTACTGCCGCTCAACATGATCATTAACGGAATGAGCATGAGAAAATGAATCATCCTGTATGATCGAACATGCTTGAAATTCATCCCATTACCCTGTTTTTCGGGAAAAAAGGTAGTAATCTCAACTGAAAAAACCAAAATAATTTTTCAGTGATCTGGGTACCCCAAGAACCTCCATAGGGAGTTCGAAATATATATCTTCCTAAAGAAGTTTCAAATTAAATCTGATTTGATACTTTGGGCGGAGTCAGCGGAGCAATACCACCTTGCCCCAAAGGGGGGCTGCACTCTGGGTTTGTGACAGCCCCCTGTTTTCCCCCCTCAAGGGGGGATTAAGGGGGGTGTTTTGTTCAAGGGGGGAAGCATTCAAGCGATACAAATACACCCCGCAGGCCACCGGCGTCCCCCCGGCAATGGGCGCTGCAGGATCGAGGGAAGGGAGTCTAACCGCCATTCCGGCCCAATACCAGGAACTGCCTGCCGAACACCCGCCAGGCGATGGGCAGCTTCAAATACCACCTCACCAGCCTCAGGGAGGGCCGCTTCTCTCCCGCCATGGTGTAGGGGAGGAATCGGGGAATACACCGTTCCACCTGAAAATCGCTCATGCGCAGAATTTCCATCAGCAAGAGATGGGTCAGGGGAATGTGGTGGTCCCAGAAATCCCAGTAAGAACCAGGAAGGTAACGGATATTGGGGCCGAGGTAGAGAATCCTCCCCCCGGGTTTCAAACACCGTTTGGCCTGTTGCAGGGTCCGGCTGAGATGATCCTTGCTGGGCAGGTGTTCGAAAAAATTGCTGGTGAACACCATGTCCAGGCGGCCATCGGGCAGCTGCCACCGGGCGGAACAATTCTGGTGAAGGAAAGTCACCTCGGGGTTCAGCCGCTGCCCCGAGTCGGGATTGAGGTCCATGCCGTACTTTTCACCCGTCTGAATATGATTGATAAATTCTCCCCAGCCGCAGCCCAGATCGAGAATGGCGGCAACCTTCGCAACATATTTTTGGAAAAAATTCTCGGTAAGCACCTGCCACACCTGTCGGCGGTATTCCTCCACCCCGGAAAATCTCAACTGATAGGTTTTTTGAAGCGCTTCGGTCATGATGTTTGCTCGTTGTGTAGGGGTTGCATGCCGCATCCACTGTTTTTGAAGACCACAATCTACGGCTGCGGCGGGTGAAAAACCAGCTGCAACTTGTAAAATGCGGAATGTTCTCACCGTTCGGCCAGCAGGATCTTAGACGTGAAACGTGATGCGTAAAACGTAATCCGTGAACCTGGAACCTGGAACTCGGAACCTTGAACCGTGATACGTGAAATGGGTGGGAGGTTTAAGGTGGTAGGATGCAGGCTCAGGCACCTTTCGAGCGAGATCTTTCTGATATTTGGTCGGAATCTACTTCCGCTAAAGAAACCCACCGTGAGATGATCTAAACTGGAAAGGCGCTATTCATGGCATCAGCAGCATATAAACTTCTCGAACAGCAACGCTCCACCCGGGGATCGGCAATAGGGAATGCAGACCGCTGGCATCGATCGAACGATTTCAACCTAAATCTGTGGTGAAAGAACCTCAAGACTACAGTCTATTCCGCACCGAAAAACAATCTGGTATCTGTTACGCTAAAATGAGATTCCTGAATTATACTCAAGAACGTTTCTCCGGACAAATTGGATCTCTTCATGGGGATATTCTCTGGATACTTCCCAGTCGACTTTGTATACGCCCCCCCAATTGGTGAAATAATAGAAAACAATTTGAACAGAGGTATCCTTCAAGACCACAAAGGGTTCCAACTTTTGATGGGCTAAGTTAGCTTTGAGCCAACCTATGGTTTCCGCCACAGAGGTATCCACCATATTTTCCATTTGCATGGCGCTTGATTCCCGTAGCTTCTCCAATTTCCGGTTATTGGTTAAAAGGATTTCATCCCGATAAGTCGAATGCCAGTACAAAAGGAAGTGGTCACAATACAGCGACAATACCGCCAGCTGGAAATAACTTAAGGGAGTTTGATCCAGTTGGATAGAGGAAAAAAAAGGCCGGTCTAATGACTCCTGAATATGGTGCTGATACAAATATTTGCTCCAATTGGGGATGCGGTTGAGATTAGGATACGGGGGTTCATTTTGGCTTCTGCCATAAAGAAGGGGAATGCCGGAGAAACCGTCGAAGTAATATACGTAATCAAGTAGGTAATCATTCTTCATTTGGATATGATCCAGCACGTCCCATATCGGACTGAAATCCACGGCGGGTAAATCCGCCTGTTTTCGAAAATTTGTGTTGGAGATGATGCTGCCCTTCTGGCGTTTTATATTTTCACTGTCGATGGATTTCCTGCCAGCAGTACCGGAGCGGATTTTTTCCGCATATGGTCGCTTGAAGACATCCCTGGCATTTCTCAGATTCGCTACCCTGTCCGCATACAATTGCCTCCATCGGTTTAAAATCTTCTCCACCCCATCTACATAATAATCCGGATTTTCTATGAAGATGGTATCCAATGGAATGGAGTCCGTCGTAATCACTTCATACCCCGCTTGCTGCATAACTTCGTTGCCAACTCCTGATTCATCCGGTTTGGAAGTTGTTATGAATATTCCCCATCGAAATTGATAAGTCAGAAATAGAGTGAAAAGTCCAATCAACAAGACAAGAAAAGCATCGGTTTTGATCTTTCTGATTTTGTTCATATGGATACCCTTATCATTCTTCCTGTTAATACTTACTTAAGCTGCGACAAGATTCCTGGAACAGATACCT
>RFIL01000507.1 GCA_003695285.1 Calditrichota bacterium | reverse complement strand
TTAACGAGCTGAGGTAGCTCCTTCAATGGCTCTCCGGACAAATCCATCATTTTCCGCCAGGCGTTTTCTGGCTTCCTCTGCGTTCACATTGGCTAAAATCATTACCAGGGCGGTCTTGACATGTCCCCCGCTTTCCTTCAACACCCGTGAGGCTTCCTCGTAATCCACACCGGTCACCATCATCACCGTACGTTTGGAACGTTCTTCTAATTTCCGGGATGTCATCTGCAAATCCACCATCATATTACCATACACTTTCCCCAGGCGAATCATGGAAGTGGTCGTAAGCATGTTTAACACCAGTTTGGTTGCGGTGCCAGCTTTCATTCGAGTAGAACCCATAATCACTTCCGGTCCCACTACCGGGCAGATGGCAACATCCACCTCTACCTTTATATCCGATCGTGGATTACAGGTCACATAAATGGTTTTGGCCCCTATTTCCCGGGCTTTTTGGATGGCCCCCAGCACATAGGGGGTACGGTAACTGGCAGCGATGCCACAGGCCACATCGTTTTTAGTGAACCCCCGCGCCATTAAATCAATTGCCCCCTGTTCTCTTTGATCCTCACTGCCTTCCTGAGCTCTTATCAAAGCCTTTTCCCCTCCAGCAATGATCCCCTGAACCATTTCCGGGTCGGTGCCAAAGGTGGGAGGACATTCTGCCGCATCCAGCACTCCCAACCGACCGCTGGTTCCGGCTCCAATGTAAAACAACCTCCCTCCTTTTTTAAAGGTCTCCACCAGAATTTCCACAGCCTGTGCAATGTAAGGAATTTCTTTTTCTACAATCCCGGGGACTTTATGATCTTCCTGATTGATGATACGGAGAATCTCTTCGGTATTTTTGCTATCAATGTCTTCAGAAGCAGGATTCCGGGCTTCGGTAATTAAATTTTTGATCTCGTCAAACACTCTGTCCTTCATAGAAACTCCACAGTTAAAAGGTGATGACCAACGTATTTAAACGCATGACGGTTGGCTTTAGCAACTCCTACCCGTACGCTGCGTTTCAGGCAGGTTTTATTACCCGGACATTGTTGGCTCGATTATCTCAGCTAAATGTCCGGGATTAAAGATACGGCTCGCCTTCGCTCTCAACAACTACTGGTCAAATGATTTGATATCACATGGTTATTTGCAACCCCATTTAAGACGTTTCCTCACACGTTTTCAATATTTTTCTGTAGCTCTCTTGAGGTGGCATAGAACTCGTCCAGAGTCATTTTCTTCAAGTATACCATTCCACGGGTCGCGCGAAGGAGGGCACTCTTGTGTTCGTTAAAAAACTCCCTTCCCAAACACGTCTTTAACATCTGGTATTGTTGCACCTGGATCAATTGGGCCAGCTCCGAAAAGGGGCCATCATACTCATAGCTGGGAAATGAGGCATCCTTCTGGGAGATGAAGGAATTCTTAAAAGCACTGTCCTGTAAAGCCAACATGTTTAACGAAACCGGCACAAACAGATCCGCTTCAGCAGGATGAAAACGATACCACACATTGCGATACCCCAGAATCTCCAGAGTGTTATCTCCGGTTTCTTTTTCATACATCTTCACCGCTTCGGTGATGGCTTGCAGCACTTTATAATGGGTATCCGGCCCGCTGGCCTCCGGGTCAAGCGCCACCGTGATAACGTCGGGCTGAATTTTTCGCAGCACTCTGAGAATCGGTTTAACATCCCGCTTTACCGTGGGAGATTCGGTAAAAATATCCCCCTTGTAAAACCCAAGCCGCAGGTGCATTACATAGTCGGAATTCCATCCAAAATACCCCCATAAACAATCAGCTTCCCACTCCCGGCACATCCCTTTTAGCTGTTGCATGGGTTTTCGATCTTTTTTGCCAGGATATTGACTTTTGAAATAATTGATGAGCTCATCAATGCGTTTTTTTATAGTATCCAGGTCCGGGTCGTTGAAGATAAAGATGAGGTTCCTGAGTAAACGTCGAGCCCTTCCCTCATCTTTCATCGTTTCAGAATTGGCAGCAACTCCATCCAGATATTGCCAAACATCGCGATTGCGGCCGATGACATTTTCGGGATCAAAATACCCCTCTTCAAATAACCCTTTAAATTTTCCTGCATCGAGAAAATGTTTCAACTTTGTGAGTAAATCCAGCATATATCGGTTGGTGACCGCAGTAAATCCACTGGTCAACGTGGCGAAATAATGTTGATTGCTATGCTCCCGGATATGCCGAACCACATAAGGAAGATACCCGAGCATGATGTCATCGTGATGAGGTTCGGTATGAAAAAAGGTAGTATTTTGATAGATGTGAGTTCCAGCTTCTATTTTCTGAATCAGGCGAGATTTGACCGCCTGACAAATTTCCCTGACGCTTCCAGGATATTTTTTCAGAAGAAGAGAAGCAAACGGCTCGCTCTGAAAATCCTTGGAAGTAAACAACTCTATGCATTTACCCTTTTTCAGCGAGAGATCAATGACAATTTTATCCACCTGAGTGGTATTTAATTCTCGGGTTCGCGATAAGGCTACCAGATTCCGCCTGAGCAGCAGTTTTGCTGCCCCCCGGGTAATGTAAAAACGAGCGTTCGGAAGCCTGTGTAAGACCGTTGCCGGGTAATGGATATGTTCCGGTTGTTGAATCGCATCCGCTACGATCTGAGCTTTGGCTTCGCCGGCGGCAATAATGATCGCCACACAATCCGGGTTATAGGTGATTGTGGAAAGCCCAATGGTGATAACCAATCGTTTTCGTGAAATTTCGATACCACCCAGGTCGACCGCTGCTGCTGCTTGTGTTTCATAATTGGTCGGGGTTAAGCGGGTGGTGGAATAGAAATCGGAGCCACTGATATTAAAACCGATGTGACCATCCGGCCCAATGCCGCCCAGGAAAAAACCGATGCCTCCCAGTTCCCTGATTCGGCTTTCATATTCCGCACACCATTGATCGATATTTTGTATCACCTGCTTTTGTAATCGCTCCTGGGCCGTCACCGCCTGACGATAGCGCAGGGTTAAATCCACATGATCATCGGGCCAGACTTCTTTCAGGGTTTTGCCTTTGGGAAGACCGATCCGGGAAGAGTCTATCAACAAAGCTTTGCTGGGGTCCAGGTGGAACCCTTCAATATAGAACTTTTTTACGTAATAATAGAAACTATTGTGTTGCCGGGGATCAATCGGATAAAACTCATCAATTTGAACAAAATAGAGACTTCGTAACTCCGGTTTCTTGTGAATATCCAAACCGTTTTCTGCTAACTCCTGCTGTACATCTCTGGAATCCCAATTCTGGATAAACCGTTGCACTTCTTTGATGAAGAACTCCGGAGTTTTTCCGGTGGGCAGGGAAACCACCCCACCAGGGTTTTGTTGCACCCATTCCAGAAAACGGAGTGCAGCAAGTTTTCCCAGCATCGGGAAATTGGGTACCAGTATCACCCCGATTTTCTCATCCGGCTCATAGCGTAATTTAAAACCGGAATGTTTTAAGGCAATGGATTCAACGGATGACTGAGGTTGCTTTAATTTCAACTCTTTCAACGATTCATCCAATTCAATTCATTTCAAACTTATCCCAAAGGTTGCCCTCATGTTTTGTGGAGGGGCATCACTCTTTGAAGGCAGTCCACCCTCTACGATTTAAATCCCAGCGAATAAAAAGAAAACAAAGCAGGCTGATCCCCAGCAACATTATTCCCAACCCCAGATTCCCGAGGATGATTTTCCCCACCCCAAACAGGGTTGTATATATCAACACAATTCCGGCAGCCCAATCCATTAAATCCCAACCCAGCCCCATATCGGTTTGCACATCCGGAGCTTTGGAGGCTATGGGTTTCCATCCCTTTCCTCCCGGCCGAACTTTCCTGAAAAAACAGAGCAATGTGTCTTCATTTTCCGGGCTGGTCATCAATGTGACACTCAGCCACACCAGAGTGCTTACTGCAACGGTAATCAACATTACCCTGGCGAACACTTCAGCATTGGTGGTATCCATTCCCATCCCGAATTGCAGAAAGAGGGAGACAACAAATGAAGCGGCCATGGCAGAGATTTCCGACCAGGCATTAATCCGCCACCAGAACCAGCGGAGGATATAGACCGCACCGGTTCCGGCTCCCAGCGCCAGTAAAAACTTCCAGGCCCCGGCAATGCTATCCATGTGAGATGTTACTAATGCCCCTCCAAGCACCAAACCCACCGTCGCCCAACGAGCAGCGGTTACATAATGTTGAGGGGAAGCATCCGGTTTGATGAAACGTTTGTACACATCGTTAATCAGATAGGAACTCCCCCAATTTAACTGCGTGCTGACCGTTGACATAAAGGCTGCCGCAAACGAGGCTAACAATAGCCCCTTAAATCCGGAGGGTAAATAATGTAAAAGGACTAATATATAACCGGTCTGCTTATCTTCAATGTTAGGAAACAATATCATACTCACCAGGGCTACTAAAATCCATGGCCAGGGGCGGAGCGTATAGTGGGCGACATTAAACCAGAGGGTGGCAAATAAAGAATGGCGTTCATCTTTGGTAGAGAACATCCGTTGAGCGATGTATCCCCCTCCACCCGGTTCTGCGCCCGGATACCAGGCTGCCCACCAGTTCACCGCCAGATAGACAAAAAAAGCTGTCACCGGCATCCAGGCGGAGCCAATTTCCGGGGTAAATTTTAACACCCCCAATTCCGGACCATATAAACTCACCAGACTTTCTTTCAAACCGCTTATTCCCCCAACAGCGTCTACCGCGAAAACCGCCAGGGCAATAGACCCCACCATGGCAATGATGAACTGAAAAAAGTCCGTAACGACAACTCCCCATAATCCGCTTAAGCCACTATAGGCCAGGGTTACCAGCACACAAATTCCCACAGCAATCCACTTATCCACTCCAATGGTCAATTCAATGATTTTGACCATGGCCAGTGTCACCCACCCCAGGATGATTAAATTAATTGGTATTGCCAGATAAAGTGCACGAAAGCCACGCAAAATAGCGGCCGGTTTGCCGGAATAACGCAGTTCGGTAAATTCTACATCGGTCAGCACTTCCGCCCGGCGCCATAAGCGGGAAAAGAGAAACACCGTCAATAACCCACTCATGACCATATTCCACCATAACCAATTTCCGGCGATTCCATGATTGGCAACCAATTCGGTTACAGCGAGAGGTGTATCTGCGGCAAAGGTGGTTGCCACCATACTGGTTCCCGCTAACCACCAGGGCAAACTTCGCCCTGAGGTAAAATATTCTATGATGCTGCTACCTCCCCTTTTGGAAAAATACAGCCCGATGCTTAACGCCAGTATGAAATAAACAATGATTAACGTCCAATCCAATCCGCTAACTTGCATGGTGTGCCTCAATGTTAATGTTAGAGTAACTTTTCACCACAGAACACACAAAGAAAAAGATTTTAGTGCTATCAACACTTTCCTCACTTTAGTGGAGCTGAAACTACACCTGTTGGAAATTGAAAAACCTTTTACGTTCTGTTGAGCTTTACTTATTCCGGTCAATGAATTTACTCACCAAAACTCCGACGAGAATCGTTGTCAGGCTACCCACTACAGTATAGAGTGGCCAGGCGATTTGTATTGTCTGAATGACAATGGTCATTACCACCAGAGCAGAGAAAAAGCCAATAATCGCCGCCCTTTGAGAAACGCTTTTGGTAAATAACCCCAGTAAAAATGCACCCAGGAGCCCACCGTATGTGTAAGAAGCGATTCCAAGCGCAATTTCCACCACCGTGCCTTTAAGACCGATAAAGAGCATCGCCACGCCAATGAGAATTACCCCCCATATTAAGGTTACAATTCGTGAGATTCGCAATAACTGGGTTTCGGTTTTACCTTTGCCGACCAGGGGGATGTAGATATCCAGAACCGCAGCGCTGGATAAACTGGAAAGGCTGCTGGAAAGCGTGCTCATCGCTGCTGCAAAAAGAGCGGCCACAATCAACCCGCTCACCCCAACCGGCATCTCCTCCACAATAAATTTGGGGAAAATACCATCAGCCCGGGTAAGCCCTAATTCCTGATAGGATGCCCCACCGTAAAATGCATAAAGCATAACCCCCAACAACAGGAACAACAGAAACTGAAAGAAGACCGCAAATCCACTGAATGCCATGGCTTTCTGGCTATCTTTTTTGCTTTTACAGGTTAACACCCGTTGAACAATCAATTGGTCAGTGCCATGGGAGGCCAGACTGAAGATAGCCCCGGCAATGAGTGCTGTAAAAAAGGTGTAGGGTTGTTTGATGAATTCTCTGAATTCCAGCTCAAATCCAAAATTCAACCACTGCAATTTGTGATCCTGAGCTGCCCATTGAATAACGCTGCCAAACCCATCATTCAGGCGGGTTAAAATAATTATACCGGCAAGGATGGCACCACTTAAATAAATGAACATCTGAACCACGTCCATCCAGATAACAGCACGGATACCTCCTACATAGGTATAAATGATGGTTAAAACCCCGATAATCAGAATAGATAGCATGTAAAATTGGTGATCCGAGAGAGTGCTCAGTACACCACTTCCCTTAATAATGAGAGCCAGCGGAATAGCGGTTGCGAACAATCGTACCCCATCAGCTAATAAGCGGGTCAACATGAAAGTTATACTGGTCGTGTTCCGCATGCCCTGACCAAATCGTTTACCCAGGAAATGGTATGCGGTATCGATTTTTCCCTGGAAATAAGCCGGTAACATGACCAGAGCGACCAACAAACGACCTGCAATGTACCCCAGAGCAATTTGCAGGAAGGTCATGTTATTCTGGTAGGAGACAGCCGGGATACTGATAAAGGTAAGCACGCTGGTTTCCGTGGCAACGATGCTAAATGTTACCGCAAACCAGGGGATTTGTCGGTTCCCCAAAAAATAATCGGTGGTATCTTTCTGATGTCGGCCAATCCAGGCGCCAGCTCCGGCAGTTAGTAGCATATAGCCAATGACGATGGCAATATCAATCGTTGAAAAACCCATATCATATCCACGTGTCTAATCGTTTTTGAATGTTCCCTGTTAACCGTAATGGATTCCGCTAAATAAGTTGTTGCCCCTGCTCCTCATCTTTGAAACGTGTGTTAAGGTTCTTTTTAACCTGGATAATTCATAACCACTAAGGCACAAAGTCACAAAACATTGAAAAAATTAGAATAAATATGATTCATAAAATGCTCGCTCCCAAAATTCCGTTTTAAAACCATGCTTCTTTTAAATTTAATATTCTTAGTGGCTTAGTGACTTTGTGGTTAAGATTTATGAATAATGCAGGTTAAACTTTTCCTCCTGGATAGAAAAATGTTTTCCATTAGCGATATCAGTCCACCTCGACTGCCGTGGGTTCTTCCTCGGTCGGTTTTTCGCCAATGTATTTCAACAGGGCTCTCATGGCTGCATTATAGAAATCTCTACGCACCTCATAGATTCCACCTCTTTCCCGTGTGGGATAGACTCGATTCGTCAGTAGAATGATAGCAATCTCCCGGTTGGGGTCAATCCACATGGAGGTACCGGTAAATCCAAGATGTCCAAAACTTCCCGGGGAGAAATAATCACCTGCAGAAGAGCCATGATCGGAGGGGGTATCCCAGCCCAGAGCCCGAGAACTTCCTTCGGGTAAATTCTGGCGTGTTGTCCAATACTGGATGGTTTGAGGGGTAAAGAAACGATAATGCCGATAAATTCCACCATTCAACAGCATCTGGGAGAGGGCGGCAAGGTCTTCAGCGGTGGAGAACAACCCGGCATGTGTGGATACCCCACCGAAGAAAAATGCATTTTCGTCATGCACCTCACCGTGGATTAAGCCACGGTGCATACTGCCTCCGATTTCGGTGGGGGCAATTCTGGATAATAAATCTTTTGGGGGATTAAACATTGTGTTTGTCATCCCCATGGGCTTATAAATAAGCTGAGTTGCCAGTTGATCGATTGGCTTGCCGGTAATCGTTTCAAGAATTTTCCCTACCAGAATGATTCCCAGGTCGGAATAGATCATGGAATCTCCGGGAGTATAGTCGAGGGGTAATTGACAGATATAATCCAGAGCCTCCTCTTTGGTTTTTGCTTTATTCCACAAATCCACCCACCAGTGAACTCCGGCGGAATGGGTTAACAGATGCCGTAAAGTGACTGAATCTTTCTCCCCTCCTGAAAATTTGGGGAGATAACTTTTCACCGGGATATCCAGTTGAATTTTCTTTTTTTCCCATAATCGCATTGCTACAACGGTGGTGGCCGCAACTTTGGTGATCGAAGCCAGATCGTATATGGTAGAGGGAGTTACCGGAGGGGAGTTTTTATCATAGGTGTGGTGACCAAATCCACGACTGGCAAGCAAGGTGTCCTTTAGCACAATGGCGATTTGTGCTCCCGGGAAGATGGAATCGGCAATGGCTTTCTCCAATACCCGGTAGGCCTCCTGGAAAAGATCATCTCTCGGATGCTTTACTAACTCCATCTTGCGAACCTCTCGCTTCAACCCATCACCGATATTGTAATAACCGGGAATGGAAACGGGCAGTGTGGCGGTAAGGGGGATTTCTCCAAAAATAGCCCGTGTTGCCGCACCAATCGCCTGTGGACTTGTTGAATAGGCACAGAGGTAGGTTGGCGCCTCCGGTATCTGTCGTAACAGATAAGGTGAACCGAATGCCACCACAGCCATCGGTTTGTTGATCCGGAAAAATTGTTTCAACAAAGAAAGGGTGGTATCCGGCAGAGTTACCGACCCCTTATAACTAGCCCAGCGAACAAACACCCCGGTGATGATGACCTGTGCCGAATCAGTAAGTGTAACCAGTTTTTCAATATCATCCAGGCCGGAACGGTAATCAATAACAGCCGTACGCACAATCGGTATTCTTTTCGAGACAGCCTGGCTGAGTTGTCTTTTGTAAATGTAACCATAATCCCCATCGGTAATGATGACCACCAGCGCACTGTCCAGTTTTTCCGCAGGCAGAGGGATGATATTGCTATCGTCACGAACCAGGGTCATGGAGGCGTTGAACATCTCCTCGGCTTTTTGAAGATGTTCGGAGGTGGCCACGACGCTCTCTATTTCCTCCAGCTTTGGAGATGGAGTACTCAATAGACCGAATTCTGCCTTGGTGCGAAGGATGCGTTCTACCGCAGCGTCCACGGTTTTCATGGGGATTCGCCCTTCCTTTACCGCCTGAACCACAAAATCGAAAGTGGCTTCGAAATCAGGTGGGAATAACAACATATCTGCACCGGCATTAATCGCCATGACAGCAGCTTCTCCTGACCAGTAATTCTCGGTGATGCCCCCCATATCCATAGCATCGGTAAAAATCAACCCCTTGAAGCCCATCCGTTTGCGGAGTACTTCCTGTAAAAAATATGGGTCAAGCGTTGCCGGACGTCCTTCCATCTGGGGAAATCCACTATAAGTAATGTGTGCCACCATGATGGCTTTTACCCCGGCATCCACAGCTGCTTGAAAGGGTACCAACTCCACCGTTTTAATTCGTTCCGGAGGGGCGGTTACAGTGGGCAATCCAAGGTGTGAATCCATATTGGTATCCCCATGACCGGGAAAGTGTTTGGCAGTAGCATAAACACCATTTTCTTGTAAACCCCGGATAAATGCGGTTCCCAGCCTCGAGACCAGTAGGGGGTCTTCTCCATAAGCCCGGGTGTTGATAATCACATTATCCGGATTGCTATTGACATCCATTACCGGGACAAACCCAATGTGAATCCCCAACGCTCTGGCTTCCCGGGCGGTAATTTTTCCGACTTCATAGGCGTAGCTTTCTGAACGGGTGGCACCTATGGCCATATTTTCCGGAAATAAAGTAGCCTGATTGACCCGCATGGCCACTCCCCATTCCATATCTGCCATGATGAGCAGGGGAAGAGAGGCTTCCTTTTGAAATCGTTCAATACATCGGGCAACCGCATATGGCTCACCCTTAAAAAAAGCAGCTCCTCCTACATGGTATTTCCGAATCAATCTCACAAGACGCTTGTATTGAGCATCATTTTGATTGTAAAACCGGGGTGAGTAAGCGATCACCATCATCTGCCCAATTTTTTCTTCGATACTCATGGTAGAGAGGTACTTCTTTACCCAATCTGCGGGTGCTTTATCTCTTACGCCGGCGCAACCGAACAGCACCAACAAAAACAATGTGCCAAGAAATAACTGTTTAAGGGTTCTCATGTGATTCCGGGTCATTTAGTGGGTGAATGTTACCTTCTTTAATTTCTGGAGCAGGGATTGGGAAACGGTTTCCCCACTTTTTTTAATGGCATATAAAACTGCGGCAACTGCCGGTTCTAATTGTTGAGGGATATAGTTGAAATTCATTCCTATTTCCCGCGCTTTCTCTCTGAATTTCTGGTTTACGATGGATGGTTCCTGCAAAATACTGCCGACCAACGCAATCCTGGTCTGCGGGCCAAAATGAGGGTGTTCCAGAGCTTTCATCGCCAGATTTAAAAGAGCGGTCGCTGCTGAGTCCACGATTGCCTCGGCATTGGGTTCCCCCTTTTCGGCTAAATCACATACTAATTTGGCACAGGAGGCAACCAGTCGTTGTGGATTATGAGAAGAATAGGTAATGGAAATCAGCTCATCAACCCGTTGCAAACCATAAAAGGAAAGCAATTCTTTGGTGAGCAATGAAGGAGGTTCTCCAATATCCATTTCATTAATGGCTTTACGAATGGCCTGGTGACCAATATCAAACCCTCCCCCTTCATCTCCCAACAAATATCCCCATCCCCCAATTTGTTGAAATTGATTGTTCTCATCTTTAATCAAACAAATAGAACCGGTTCCTGCTGATATGAGAATCCCTGCCTCATCTCCAAAAATGGAATAATAGAGAATTTCGGCATCGGTCATGATGTTAAAGTGTTTAATACCCGCCCCCTTTATAATTTCACCAGCGATCTCTTTCTCTTTACTCCTGCCGGCTCCAGCAAAGGCAAAGGTTGTCCAGCGAACTTGTTCAATATTTTCACCCTGCAATAAATCGTTGATGACTCTGCGAATCAGTTGAGCTATGGAACCCCGATCCAGAACCGCAATATTTCCGGGGCCATGCCTGGCGGTTCGGATAACATTTCCCTGTAAGTCTGTTAAAATAGAGGTTGTTTTGCTCCCACCTCCGTCAACACCAATGTAATACATCAAATCCTCGGTTACTTTGTCCTGTTATGACAAGTGAGATAGTTATCGGGAGTTTTTAAACTTCTAAAACAGATTGGATGATGATCGCCACTTATGGTAAATCGTTTCAAGGTAGATGTGAGATTCGTTGGATATTGGCTGCAATTCTCCAGGTCCTTCATCATTTCAGAACAAGCCCTAATGATTGTTTTAAATGATCTAATGTAGATAATTTTAAGGGATTAAGATGAATTTGACAAATAAAATCTTTAAAAAATTTGACTAATGAAGAATCAATTAACTAAATTCGTGCAACTTATTTGTTTAAGAGAGCAACAAAAATTTTATGGCAAAGAATCAACAACAACACGTTTATCTGGGATATCTTCTCGGTGGATTGGGATTATTAATTGGTCTTATCCTCATTCTGTATTTATATGATTCATCCCATTTCCAGTTTGCCGGGCAAAAACCTGTCCAAATCTATTTTGCTGATAACATCTCCACGGCCCATGAAAAGCTGATTCAGGAATTTAATAAACTCCATGAGGGTTCAATAGAAGTCATCCCCATCAACCTTCCCTTTTCCAAATTCAGTACCAATGAACGGAAAGAAATCCTGGCCCGTTCCTTACGCAGTAAGAGCAATCGGATTGATATCTTTGCTGTTGATTTAATCTGGGTTCCAAGATTTGCTAAATGGGGAGAATCGTTGGAAAAATACTTCCCAACCAATGAACGGTCCAGATTTATTCCCCAGGCACTGGTCTCCTGCTACCATTCAAACGAACTGGTGGCCATTCCGTTTTATCTGGATATCGCTTTAATGTATTATCGAAAGGACATTATCGGGAAACTACCGGACGGGCAAAAACTGGAACAACGAATAAAGGAAGGAATCACCTGGGAAGAACTCATCGAATTGCAAAGGAAAGTGCCGCTAAACGGACACCCGATCTATCTATTTCCGGCAAAAAATTACGAGGGGTTGGTTTGTAGTTTTATTGACATTCTTGCTTCTCAGGATCGTTCAATATTTGAAGGAGACTCAGTCCAGCTCTATACGCCGGAAGCGATTCGCACGCTCCAGCTTCTGGTTGATCTAATTCAACGCTATCAGATGACCTCTCCCGTGGTTACCACCTTTGATGAAACCGGAGTATATCGTTATGCTCTGGAGACCGACGCCCTCTTCTTCCGGGGGTGGCCCGGCCTCACGCGGCAATACCTTTCCTCATTTGAACCTCCCCTTATCCAGAAGTTGAAATCCATCGGAGTAGCACCGCTCCCTCACTTTAAAGAGGGTAAGCCCACAGCAGTATTTGGTGGCTGGAATTTAATGCTCTCTCGCTTCTCCGCTCATAAAAAAGAAGCCCTGAAATTTATGAAATTTGTGGTCTCGGAAAAAAGTCAGGAATTAATGCACTTAGAGGGAGATTATCTCCCGGTTGTGGAAGAGGTGTACAACAATCCCGCTTTTAATCAACAGTTTCCACTCCTGAAAATGTATCGGAGTCTGTTTCGTTATGGGGTCCATCGCCCTTATGTGGCTAACTATACCAAAATCTCCGATGTTATCGCTTATTATACTCATAAGGCCATCCGGGGGGAAATATCAGTTCCAGAAGCCCTTCGGGAAGCGACGAGAGTGATTAATTCCAGAGAAGTGTTAATACGTTGAGGTGTTTCCATGAGTTCTACCCCTAAAAGATGGATAAAAAGAATACAGAAATCCCATTTCCAGGTGAAACATCTCCTGGTCATTTTTTTTATTTTAATTTTCTTCCTGATCCTGATATTGTTCGTTCAGAAAACCTCGGTTCAGGAATTACTGGTGAATACCCAGAACTGGTATCAACAGGATTCTGCGGAACGGATGGCCAACCTGACCGCGACGACCCTCGAATTGTTGATCGAACAAAACACCGAATCAAGATTTATTACCCCACGGGATAAAGCCCGGATGATTAAAGCTCTGGATATCCTGCTCAGTCAACA
>RFIL01000506.1 GCA_003695285.1 Calditrichota bacterium | reverse complement strand
GTTATGAAATATCCTGTACTCGGTGTAAAACCAACTTCTGTAACATATCCATCCGATATTGAATAGAAAACAGTTCCCTCATTTGCATGCAAATCTAATCCATAATGAATTTGATATGTACCCCCATTGTTTCTTGGTCCAAAAGCGCTGGTCATAAGATCACCATTGTCATCGGATGAACGCGACAGAGGCCAAATTATCGCATTGATACATGTAATAGAAAAAATCAGAAAAAAAAACAAATAAAGTCTCATTACATTTCCTCCAAGTTAATCTTCAACAAATCGATAGTTTGTGGAGTACCTTTGGTCTGAATTGGTAAAAATCCATACCCATTAGGTGTATTAAACCAACCATAACATTTGCCTAAAAAAGAACCATTTCTTGTGTATAGATTTACTTCACGAATATTGGAAGCCATGGGATTATTATACAAAATTACCGTTCCATTTTTAGTAAGATAAAATGAATCTATATTTCCACCATTTTCTCCAAGAGATGCATTTTCTAAAAAATATTGCCGAGTTTGCAGGTCCAAAATTGAAAAAGCATAAAAACCGTTGACACTCTCTCTTCTAAGAAGTTTGCTAATAAACAAATGTGGAGAATTCCTTGAAATTAAAAACTTAGCGACCTTATTCAATTCTTCTTCGAAAGAAGAGGTTGAATTTTTTATATTATATACAACCCCTTTAGATTTGTGGGTAACACTATTGTTCAAAACAAATGCTAACCAATCATTTCCCATACTTACGTTTGAGAGAAAATATTTATGTTCCTCGTCTATTTTCATGTTAACGTCTTTTATGAGAAATCCTTTTTTTAAATCATAAATAAACATTCTGCTCTTTATAATTTTCCTTTTAAAATTTATTCGATGATAGGCCATATCCTTTTTGTCGTATTCAGTGACAAATAATAAGACAATATTATCTCTTAGTAATTGAAAATCAGTTCGATAATCAAATTTCTCTTTGTTGAAATGATATAATTCGTTAAAAGGCAATTCTATTGGAGAAAAATTAAGGTCGTAGAGGGTTAACGATTCTTTTGAATAAAAATAGTTTTTACCTGGAGAAAGTCTCATATCGCCATTAGGATGCCTTAATGATTGTCCTTGATCATTAAAATAATATAACAAATTAATTACTTCATCAGATAATCCATACACTGCAACATATTTTCCGTTGTTCGTAATTTCTCCGAAAATAAGTTGACGAGAAAGATCTGTTCCCTTTCTTGAAAAGTCCAACTTTTTTGTCCATAAGGATTCACCCCGGGAGGTATAGTATGATAAAAATACAGTAATTTTATCATGTGGCTCTAAAATAATCACTTCACCTTTTTCTCCTGCGATATCGATATAGGTAAGATTCGTTAAATTTATATTTTTCAGGAATCTTTCTTTATCCTGGCTTTTTTTAAAAGATGAAAGGAAATTTTGATTGGTTTCAAGAATGTCAGGGTTAATTTTTTCATTGCGCAAATTATAAGAGGATTCGTCATGATTCTGATAAAGATCCTTTTCAAGTTTATCTTGCTTATATTGTTCTAATGTCTTCCACTTAACTTGTATTCTTTTCCTTTCTTTTATAGAGTCTTCCTTGATTTCAACTTGAGAATGCATTGTTAGATTAATACTGAATAGGATTAGAATGATCAGAATTTTATATTTCATTTTCTTCTCCGTTTAATAAGTTTTTTTAACGACTGGGATTCTAATGTTCACAGGTTCTCGGTTGTAATCCCGGTGTAATAAACAGGCTTGAAAAATTTCGAGTTTCAGGCTCATTTATCCTTGTAACTTACCAGTTGCAGATTTTTAATGTTATTCTTTTTTCACAATTACTGAAAACTTTTCGATGGTAGACAGATTATTACTCATATATTCTTTATTCCTCCCTCACGGCGGATGCTTATCCGGGAAAAGGGTCTTAGAATGGGAGTTAAAAATTGGGGGATGTTGCTGTAAAGAAAAGAGAGGTGGTAACGACGCCATTCTTAGAAAGGCTAACCGAAAAAGTCCCCAGAACAGCCAACCACCGCCGCACCATACAGGGTAACAGGAAAGCGCCCTACGATATACAGCTGGCAACTGACGGATATAAATTAGCATAGGAGCGGGCATACGCCTTCTCCGCTGTATTCAAGTATTATCGCACCGGAATTTCCCACAGACAGGAGTTAGCAATACTTATTCCTTACAATCGCTGTCGTACCGAAGTCCGTCTGCCGGTTTAAAACTTCATGTTATTGAGTAATAAGAGAGGAAGGAATCCATTCCATCCTGAATAAACTGTTTTCATCATACAAAAAAAAAATTAAATGCAAGGGGAAAATTGGGGAATAGAAAAAATATGCCCGGGAATGTTCGAACACCTTTTTAGAACTCACCCTGCTCAGCACGACAAAGAAAACCTAAATCCCCGGAAACTTTCCCTACCTAAAATTGTAACTTTTTATTTAGAAAACAGATTTTCCTTTGTAACTTCAATAAGTGGAAAAATCAACGATTATGATGAACATCTAAAAATGGAGGTGTCAACATGTCAGATAATCGTACACTGGAATTCTTGAAAGGGGTTATCATTGGTGGTGCCATTGGTGCCTTTGTGGGAATTCTTTTTGCCCCAAAAAGCGGTAAAGAAACTCGGGAAGAATTGAGCGAAAAAGCAGAAGATCTGTACGAACGCGCCCGCAAAGAGTATGAGGAAGCGCTGGAAAGGGCAAAACAATCCTATGAGACCACGGTTGCCAAAATCCACAAATTAGAACAGGATGCTCGTGAGAAGGTGGAAGAAGTTGAGGAATTGGTCGATGACATCATCGGGAAAAGCAAAGAAGAAGTGGAAGAAAGCAAAGGTCGCTTGAGACAGGCAATCGATGCTGCTAAAAATGCTTTTAAGGAAAAAGGAGAAGAAGGGACCGAGGCACCGGAAGAAAAGCCCCAAAAAGATGAAACAGAAGAGAAAAAAGCATAACCACCTATTAGGTTATCTATCAATAAGCACAGAATAAAGGGATGAATATCATACCGGGGACGGTGAGTTTCAACATAAGACCCTCACCAGAACCCGGTATTTAGTGGTTTTTCATTTTTTCAGTGACAATTTTGCGATTCGATTCAGCATTTAACGGAGATTCAAAGTAATGATCTGGGAAATCAGTGTTTTGATTATTGGGATTTCGGTGTTGATATTGGTGGCTTTCCTGGTTCCTACCATCGTTCAGTTGCGGAGGTCTGCCGGTGAACTGGAGAAAGTGAGTCATCACCTGAACCAGCGTTTGCCAGGGATTCTGGCGAATCTGGAGGACATCAGTACCAATCTTTCCGCTATCCTGAACGCCGGACGCCAGCATACCGACACGGTGGGTGAAGCAGTTGAAGAGCTAAAAGGGTTGGTCGATGATGTGGTGACATTTGAAAAAGCCTTAAAAAAACAAGTGGAAAGACCCATCGTTCAAACACTTGATACGCTGGTAGCGTTCAACCGTGCGGTGCGGGTTTTTATCAAAGTATTACTGGCGCCTCCTCAAAAACGTTAAAAGAAATATGTTTAGATAATGGTTAATTCAACCAATTCACCACTGCAAAAACGGATAACCCTCTCAGCAAATGTGTTGCCTTGCCCCAGGAGGGTCTCTGTAGAATAATTATTAGGGGCAAAAATGATGAGCAGGCAATGACGGGTATCCAGGGTTATGGCTGTTCTCTGGGAATCGGTGATGGGAGAACCAAAGGGACCCGCCTCATCTGCCAGTACATAACGATTTGCCAGATTGATTTCCCGGTTATTTAACGCAAGGTACGTCTCCCCTTCCCTGCCTCTACGAACCGTAATATTCCCCACAATTTTTTCAGCATCATAAATACAGATGGGTAACAGAAAATCCAGAGAACACCAGTTCCCCACATCCACCAGAGTATTGATCGCCGGGAAGGGTTTCCCCTTCAATGCCCGATTCAGCAATGCTTCCGAAGAAGGACGTCGGCGAGTGGGTTCGACCCCAATGGCTCTGAAAAACTTCCGGGCATGGTGTATACCCGGCACCTCACCCGCTGTTTTCCCCTGGTAAAGTTCCCGATAGCGATGGGCGCATTGTAGCAACTGTTGATACGCCTTCTCTTCATTTCGCACCAATAGGTTGGAAATGCGTATCACAGCTAACTGAATGGGGAGGGAATCCTCGATGGTAATGGCGAGTTGTTTGTTATTCATCGGATAAGTTCCGCTAATGCCTTTGTTCTCATAGATTTCTTGCTATTACAATAATGAACAGATGGCATCCACATCCACATACTGTTCCACCAACTGCTGGCTTAAACGGATTTTTTCCGTTTCTTCCGCCCGCAATTTAAAAATAGAACGATTTATTTTGGTCGCCACGGAAAAAGAATCTTCCTTAACCAGCATCACAGGTACATTACTTTGATGAATGAGGTCCATAATTTTGGGATGAGGACGGATACCTTCGGTAAAAATTAATCCGGCCACATTAGCGGTGGCACCGGAACCAAAGAGTCTCCCATAAAGAGCCGTCACGATAATGCCATCCCGATTTCCCGGAACAATAATCAACGCATTATTGGTAAAGACATCCACCGCAGCATGTGGTTGCATATCTCCGATAACAAATTTGCCAATGCTGGTGCTCAGGTCTTTCTCTTCTCCGGAAAGCAACTCTCCATCGAGGTCTTCCAGAAGCTCGGCAAGAGAAGGTTTGCTTAATGTCTGCACCAATGGTACCACCCCAAACACTCGAATACCAAAGCGCTTTAATCCCTTTCGTACCAGATCATTTATCTTATCATATTTTTCCGGGTCCACCTTGTTGATAATCACCCCCAACAGCTCTACCCCCCGATGGTCAAATAACGCTTTATTCATCATAATTTCATCAATCGGACGCCCAATCCCCCCAAGGGATACAATAATCACCCTTGCGCCAAGAAGCTTAGCAACATCAGCATTACACAGGTCGAACACAGAACCAACGCCGGCATGCCCGGTGCCTTCAATGAGTACAAAATCTTTTCCATCCGCCAGGGTGTGATAAGCCTTTTGAACCTTCTCAACCAATTCATTGCGATTCCCGCGCTCAATATAATTCTGAGTAAAGCCTCGTGGAATGGCAATAGGACTCATATCGGATAATCTATCCGGTAGCTGATAGGTGCTGTGAATGAGCACCGCATCCTTGTCGATTTTCTCTCCATCGATCAACCGATATTGCTGGCCCACCGGTTTAATATAGGAGAGCGCCGGATATCTTTTGCGGAAGGCGTTAAACAACCCCAGTGAAACCATGGTTTTACCATCATTCTGGCGGGTGGCCGCTACAAATACATTTTTCATATTATCTCCCATGTCTGCAATTGCAAAGATAGAACTTAAAAAAAATCGTTTACTATATCATGGATTCAGAATTGTCAGAGACTTTCTGCTCATCGAACAAAAGAGGTGGATAAATATAGGTGATTGGAATATAAATTACAAAGGTCAATATTTGGCCTTATCAATTTGTGCGTAGGTTTGATATACCCATCCTTAGCACGAGGTTGAGGATTTCAAATGGTGAGATACTAATGAGAAGCCTGGTTCTCTTTTTCATCAGCGATGCAAGAGATATCTCTACTGTTCCGAAAATGGGGAGGTATACCGGGATAGGTGAAGCGATCCCAATGCTTACACTTTTTGCAGAAAAAATAAACTCTGGTCCAGTACTCTCCCCGAAAGATATGAGGCCCATCGAAATACACGGAAACAGTGTCGTGATGACACTCATAACAATGCAGTAGATCTAATTGCCCCTCTTTATATTTTTCGAGATTTCGGGTATAAATAGCCCCGGGTGTATACTCCCTACCCATAGCAATAAACCTTTGTTTGTGAATGCACCAAATTAAATCAATCTTTAAGAGTGC
>RFIL01000082.1 GCA_003695285.1 Calditrichota bacterium | reverse complement strand
TTTCAACCGGCTGAAACAAGGTATCATCCCTGATGATTTCTTAATCCCTTAATTTACAAACTCTTTTCTCATTTTCGTCAGATCAAGCGGTTACATTAGTAGGTCTATTAATTTTGCTGGGAGGTGGATCAAATATCAAGAATCATCGAAATATTTGATATTGCAATGGGGTTTAATAGGGATGATAATTTCGGAGTGGAGCTGGTGTTAACCACCACTGAAGTCTGGCAAGGAGAGTATCCAGGAAAATGGCTAAAAGCGAGATGACCAGCGCTCCCGCCAGGACCATCTGAGGATAGGTTCGTCGGATTCCACCAAAGATCCATCTCCCATATCCCCCGGCACCAATATAGGCTGCAACAGCCGCTATTCCCACTCCCATCACCACTGCAATTCGGATTCCGGCAAAAATAACGGGAAGCGCCAGAGGAAGTTGGATACGGAATAAGATTTCCCTACGTGTCATTCCCATTCCCAGAGCTGCTTTCATCACACCCGGTTCCACATTTTTCAACCCCTGATAGGTATTGCGAATGATGGGCAACTGGCTGTATAAGATCAGGGCTATGACAGCTGGCACCGTTCCCACACCTCCCCCCAATGGCGCCAGAAATGGAATCATCGCTCCGAACAACGCAATGGAGGGGATGGTCATGATGATGCTGGCCATCCCAAGAACAATCCATGCCCGCCGATGAGATTGATGAATCCAGATGCCCAACCCAACACCGATACCAATAGCCGGAGGCATCGCCAACCCTATCATTCGTAAATGTTGATATCCTAGAATCAATAACTGATCGGAATAGAGGAGAAAAAAGGGTATCAGATAAATTCCAATCGCTATGGAGATGACAGCGATGATGAGTCTGATATGGGATAAGATCCAGCGAAAGATGTGAATGGCTATTTTCATAAACGGTTGATGGTTCACTTTAGATTGGCTCTCCTCAGCGCACTTCAGTTCGGTCACGAGACAATAATCAAAACTCTGTTTTGAGTTGCCTGCTTCACCCTGAACTTTTCTTTGGCCCTGAGGTGATCCCTGCTTCTCAAAAGTGGGAACAGAGCTTTAGCTATGATAACGTTGCACTACCGCAGCACACACGATACCTTCCGCGCGTATTTAACAGACAGAGTGTAACATAGAAGTTTGAATAGAAGATATCAAATTATTTTTATTAAAGAAAATAAACTCGTATATTCGCTGTTGGGAGCGTTTGTCTTGCTCAATGGAGAACGAGAGGGATTTACATAAAGATTTTTTCATGAAATCAAGACCAATAAATCAACGAACGAAGCTTTTAATTGTAACGTTTTTTCTGGTAATTAGCATTATTGCGGTCACCGCTACTTCGTTGTATATTGCCATCCCCAGGGAAAAGATTCTGATTCTCTTTGCTATTTATGCTATCCCCTCCCATTTTCTTATCTCTTTTTTTCCCATTGAACCGGCAGTATTATACTGTTCAAAATATTATCGCCCAATCATCGTTGTCAGCACTGCGCTCGGGGGATGTTCTATCGCCAGTATCCTGGATTACCTCCTTCTTGTTCCGCTCCTGAACCATCACCGTATTCGTTCTCGATTTGAAGATAAGGAATTATATCAGAAAGCGATTCATTACTTTAAAAAATGGCCATTCGGAGTTTTGACCCTGGCGAACATGCTCCCGGTACCATTTTATCCGTTTAAATTTTTAAGTTTTACCAGCAACTATCCATTTATTCGCTACGAAGCCTCATTACTTCTGGGGCGTTTCCCACGTTATTTTTTATTGGCTGCACTGGGGTTTGCTCTAAACCTCCCCAACTGGGTTATCTTATCTCTGGTATTTTTGTTCATGTCCCCGATGTTATTCAAGAAGATTCACAGTTGGTGGCAATCGAGAAAAGCCCCTGCCCTTTCCAACACTGGAAAAGAGTCAAACGTGTACGACCAGCCGGAATATCCTCCCGAAGCTTAACCCGAATCTGCCCCCCCTGGCTTTACCCCAATTGTAAAGCAACTGCCATCCACGCTTTCTGCTGAAGCCTTTGAACATCATTATCTCCCTGGTAATTTCGCTGTCAGGAACTTTAGATGAGCATTCCCTGAAAATTTTCCATTATTTCAATATTTTTAACTACTATTGAGAAAATTTCATCCTTCCTTCTCTCTGAAAAGTAAACAGTGAACAGAAAATCTAAAATCGAAAGTGTGGAAAGCATGTATAGGAACGAAGTCAACACAATGCCCAATCCTGACGAACGAGAATATCATATGGCCCGATTTTATCATTCCCAACAACTCTCCCGTCAGTTAGCTGCAATTGTTACATTGAGTCGTTTGTTAAACTCCAGTCACCAATTAGAACAACAATTAATTTTAATTCTGAAAGAAATTCAAAGAGTACTGGATGTAGAATATGCTGTTTTTTATTTATTAAATGAAGACCAGAGTGAGATTTGCAGTTATTTTGTGTGGGACAACAGCATCAAACAGATTCACAAACCCTTTCGTAATGGTTTTGTTGAATACGTCATCCAGACGGGCAAGATTGTCAATGTAAACGACCCCTATTCTCATCCCATGTTAAAGGAACTAAAAGAAGTTGCCAAATTCAATCAGGTTCATGCCGATTCCTTTTTAATGGTTCCCATCACTAACCGAGAAGGAAAGACCAACGGATGTTTGCAGGTCATTAATAAGCGTAGCGGCGAATTTGACCAGAAAGATACCAATTATTTATGTGTGATGGCTGAATTTATTTCATTAGCGATTCAAAATGCCTTGACAAATGCGGATGTCCAGGAATGTCGGCGATTGGAAGAAGAGGTTCAACGAGCGGTTGAAATTCAACGACAATTATTACCGAAGAAAGTACCCGCGATTCCCGATTATGAAATGTTTGTCTTCAATCAACCCTGTAAATACGTGGGTGGTGATTACTATGACTTTTTCCCATTCCCACGAAGTATGTCTTTCGTTCTGGCAGATGTATCCGGAAAGGGGATTCCGGCAGCCCTGCTCTCCGCCAACCTTCATGCTTCGTTACATGCATTTGCCAGTGAAATAAATTCCTGCAAAGAAGTGGTGAAAAAAGTCAACAACCATTTTTATCTCTATACCTCGGCCGATATGTTTGCAACATTTTTCTGGGGGAATTTAAATTATCACTCCCATACTTTCCGTTATGTTAACGCCGGTCACATACCTCCGGTAATTATCAGAAGTGATGGAAGTGTTGAAAAATTGAAATCCGGTGGATTACCCATCGGAATTATGGATTCCTTCGAATTCGAAGAAGCTGAAATGATTTTTCAACCTGGCGATACATTAATTATGTTCTCGGATGGATTAATTGAGAATCGAAATCATGAGAACCAATTATTTGGTAAATCAAGATTGATGGAATTGATTCAACGGGCAAGTATCCGCGCTCCTAAAGAGTTAGGGAAGAATATCTTACATGAACTTCGTAATTT
>RFIL01000505.1 GCA_003695285.1 Calditrichota bacterium | reverse complement strand
GATACTTTCCTTCCGGATGGAGCATCCTATACCGGATGATGCAAGCCTACCACAGATGTCCGCAATTTCCTGGTCAGAATTATCTCAAGGTTGGGGATACGGATTTTCAGATAAATCTGTAACACGTTTTGACGTTCCGGAAATTATCCCTTCAATTACAGAGGAGGATTACTCAGAGAACTCACTGTTGGCCGAGGTAAAACCAGGGATAGATAGGGGGGGGGCGATCCCCATCCCGATTACCCTTTCGCCAGCCTCTGACTCCGAAGAAAGGATTGAACTGGCCGAGTTAGAGATACCGATTAAGACAGATGATATAACTCAAATGGGTCGCTCTTCCTCAGTAAGCACAACCTCACCTGAATTTTCCTCTCCTTCCAGGGGCAATGCCTATTTTGATGAGCAGCAATTTTATACCTCCCTGGTTGAAGAAGAAAAACCGGAATCCAGAGCAGTGGAGTTCCTGTTTCTGGAAGAGCCGGAAGAAACGGTTCATCTTTCCGATAAGAGATTACCGGAAGAATACCGCAAAATTTGGCTTTCCAAACCGCTGGCAGAACTCACTAGTGAGAGAAAAGGTGAAGTTATTGATACTCAGGCTTTTTTATATAAGATTCACCTCCAGGAAAAAAATACTCCGGAATGGGTATATGCAGATTTTCAACAAGATGAACGGAAGGAATATCTTCCGAAACCGGGGATAGAATCCCGGGCACCGGTTTCCACTGTTTCTCTGTCAGAAAGCCCAACGAACTCCTCTAAAACGGAGATAAACGTTGCCGGGGTTGAAAGCTATTCCTTCCTCAATGATCCCTCCCCCTCAACATCTCCTGGTGAGGGTGGAAAATACCGGGGAAACACCCACCTGGCTATTTCGGAGATTGTTTTGCTCCTCAAGAACAAGTTGCAGCCTCAAGATGACCATATCATTGTTTTTCCCCAGGAAACCATCGGGCAAATCAGTGAATGGTTGAAAATGAGTCCCTATCGTCTGCGAAAGTTAAATCATTTAAAAAGAGGAAACAAAATTTATACGGGTCAACGCTTAAAAGTGGATTTTAGTCGTGTTTCTCGGGAAGTGTTTCTACAGAAGCGTTTGTTATTCCATCTGGAAATTTTACAACACTATTTACAACATCGCCACAACGTGCAAATTGTTCAGCATCGGGTGAAGCCGGGAGAGAACTTGTGGTATCTGGCACATCGGCGTTACAATTTTCCGGTAAACCTTTTGCTTTATTTTAATGATTTCGATAAATTAGAGCGATTGTATCCTGGAGATGTTATCAATTTGCCGCAAATAAATTAAATAAATAATAGGGGAGAGCCTATGAAGATTAAAGAAAAGATGCATGGCGATGTAGCAGTGTTAACGGTATCCGGCAATTTAATGGGAGGCCCGGAATCGACTCAATTGCATGAGAAAGTAAAAAGCCTCATCGCAGACGGATTCAACAAGGTGGTGATTGATATCAAAGGAGTGAAATGGATCAATAGCTCCGGTTTGGGGATACTGATGGCATGTATGAGCTCCCTGAAGAATGCCGGGGGTGGATTAAAACTGGCCAGTGTTACCGATAAAGTTCAAAGTATTTTGATGATGACAAAACTCATTGAAATTTTTGAGACCTATGAAAATGCGGATCGGGCGGTTGCCAAATTTATTGAAGAATCCCGGCACCAATAGAACTGGAGTAATCATATAGCTTTTTCGATAGCTCCCTCCAGGGGAGCTTTTTGTTATGGATGTAAAATTTTCACATATCTGGAATGTCTCAGTTGAGGAGGCCCTGCAGCTTCAAACAACGCTTTCCAGATTGGTAGATATACAAACACCACTTCACCTTGATAATATTCATCTTATTGCTGCAATAGATGTCGCATATAATAGAGAAAATACTGAAATGTTTGGAGCTGTGGTCCTCATGCAGTTTCCGGAGTTAAAGCTTCTGTCGAATTTTGTGACCCGAGCACCTATTGTCAGACCTTATCTCCCGGGACTTTTGAGTTTTCGGGAAATACCGGCGATTCTGCCGGTTCTGGAAAAGCTCTCCGAACCGATTGATTTGTTTATGTGTGATGCTCATGGAGTTGCGCATCCGCGAGGATTGGGCCTGGCATCACATTTAGGAGTGCTGTTTGATAAACCCTCCATTGGGTGTGCTAAAAAGCCGCTGGTAGGAGACTTCATAATGCCGGGTGAACGGAAGGGAAGCACCTCTCCGATAAAATTGAATGATAACCTTGTTGGCTATGTATTGCGCAGTCGAGAAAATGTGAAGCCAATTTATATCAGTCCCGGACATAAACTTACCCCCGAAGATGCCTTGAGGGTGGTTGAGAGATGTATCCGTTCATACCGGATACCGGAACCATTGCGAGTCGCTCATCAGATGGCGAACAGAGCTCGTCGGGTGATGGAGGGGAAGGTCTCAGGAATCAGAATTGAAACTTTTGAGGAATGATACCATACTCATAAATCATCCGATTTTAGAGCATGTAATATAAAGAAAACAGCTAATGACGAGTGTTGTTGATGTATATAAAGCAGGGTTTGGAGTGCAGCCTGAAGGGGAAGATGCATAAGAATTACCGCTCTCAAAAATTTATGATGTATTGATTAAGAAAAGTGAGGACGTCATGGGAGAGGAAAAAAAATTACGGGAAGAGGTGAAGCGGCTTCAACAAGCACTTCATCAGAAGGAACGGGAAGTATATTCCATTCACCGAATCGGAAAAGCGCTCAGTTCAACACTACAACTGGATGAATTGCTCCGACTCATTATTCAGGAAATCACTTCCCTGATGAATGCCGACCGGGGAACCCTTTACATTGTTGATCATGCTGCCGGAGAAATCTGGTCAAAGATTGCCCTCAAAGCAGAAATCAAGGAAATCCGCCAGAAACTGGGCAGAGGGATATCCGGAGTGGTGGCCCAGACCGGAGAGACGATTAACATCCCTGATGCCTATGAAGATGACCGGTTCGATCCCAGCACAGATAAAAAGACCGGATATAGAACTCGCTCCATTCTCTGCATGCCAGTCTGGGATCCATTAAGCAGCCGGGAAGAAGGGAAAATTATTGGTGTTATTCAATTGCTGAACAAGAAGGATGGGGTGTTTACCGAGGAAGACGAAGCATTATTAGAAGCCATGGCTTCTCAGGTCGCAATCTCCATTGCCAATTCACAGCTTTATCATCGTTTAGAGAAAAAATTTAAAGAAATTGACCTGTTGTATGAATTTGAGCAGATGCTCAATACGCTGGATGATCTTCCAGATATTTTAAAGCAAATTCTGGGAAAAACCATGAAACATCTCCAGGCACAACGGGTTTTAACCATTTTTCCGGTGGAAGAGGGAACCCTTCTGGCTGGAATGGATGTAGAAGATCATTTCTATTTTGATAAATTCTCCACGACTTCACCGGTGGTGGTCGAATTGATAAAGAATCCCACCGCAGAGTTTATACGAAGTTTGAAAGAAGACCTTACCGGGCTCTTCCGGGCTGATGAGAATTTTTTCCCCGATGAGGGCAATGTATTAGCGGCCAAATTTCCGGTGAATGATGAGGAGGGGGTATTAATTGCCCTGGATGTGAAACGGGGACAGATTCAACGATATGAGGATGAGCAAAAACTCATGGATCTGGTGGGGCAAAAAATTGCCCGGGCGTATGAATTGAATACGTTGCGAGAACAGCTTCTGAAACGAGAGCGATTATCAGCCATCGGACAGTTAATGAGCACAATTGTTCATGATTTACGTGGCCCGGTGAATACTATTTATGGATTTGTTGATCTCTTACGGGAAGAATCGGATGAGAATTCACGTGAGGAATATGCTGACATTATTCGCAGCGAAATTAATGCCATGATGAACATGATTACGGAAGTGCTGGATTTTGCAAAGGGCAAAACCAGTATCCTTCCCAGGAAGGTTAATGTGGTGGATATCCTCAAGCAATTTAAACCCCGATTGGAACAAATTTGTACGAAACACAACACTCAACTGACCATGGATGTGAAAAGTCGCCAACTGGTCTATGTGGATGTGGAAAAAATAAATCGGGTATTTTACAATATAACCAAAAACGCCATGGAAGCCATGGGAGAGGGGGGTAGCTTCACCTTTAAGGTTTATGATGAAGAAGATGGGGTTGTCTTTCAATTTACCGATACGGGGCCAGGGATTCCACAGGAGATACAGAATCGCCTGTTTGAAACCTTCGTTACCAGTGGGAAGGAAAGCGGTACCGGTCTGGGGTTGGCCATCGTTAAAAAAATCGTTGACGAACATAATGGCAGCATTGAAATAGATTCCGCACCCAACCAGGGTGCCACCTTTCGCATCCGAATACCGGTGTATAAGAATAATTAACCAGCTACTAACACGAGCGGCTAATCCAATACCGGTAATGTTTTTTTTAAAAATATATCATGAGAGCATAGAGAAACGGCGAAAGACAACATCGAGGAGGGATACCCCAACTCATGGTATGATCCCCGGGGTTGGATGACATTAGGTAGTTGACCTTGTTGGTACCTATATAAACTGATTTAATTGCTCCCATCTTTCTCTCTATGTTCTCTGAAGTGAATCGTCATCAATGAAAATGATAAGTACTAACTGAGGAACGTTAAACCTATTTTCGAGACAGGAAACAGGAATTACAATGGAAGATAAAACGCCATTACCCCATAGAGTTGTATTTTATTATCACCCCATATTTCTGGAGCATCTGGCCGGGATTCAGCATCCGGAACAACCGCAGCGGTTACGACAGATTGTGGATTATCTGCAGAAGCACCACTTATGGGAGAAAATGGAAATAAAGGAACCTCAACCGGCCGATGAGAAATGGATACATTCCAATCATAGTCTGGAATACATGGAATCGGTAAAGCGAGCTTGCCAGAGAGCACCGATGTTGCTGGATGGCGGAGATACCTATGTCACGGAACGCTCCTATGAGGCTGCCCTTTATGCTGCCGGTGCCGGAATGCAGGGGGTGGATGATTTAATGAACGATCATGCCGATGCCGTCTTTTGTGCCGTGCGTCCTCCGGGGCATCATGCGGAATATGATCAGGCGATGGGTTTCTGTTTGTTCAACAATATTGCCATTGCTGCCCGATATGCGCATGAGCGCTATCACTTGCACCGGATTTTCATCCTGGACTGGGATGTGCATCATGGAAATGGAACTCAAAACAGTTTTTACCATAGTTCGGAATTTTATTTCTGCAGTCTCCATGAATGGCCGCTCTATCCGGGTACGGGGCGGAGTGGTGAAATCGGTAGAGGCGCTGGAGAGGGGTATACTTTGAATTTTCCTTTGACCGCTGGTTGTGGTGATAAGGAATACCTGGAGATCATGGAACAGAAGATTATTCCGGCCATTCGTCATTATAAGCCGGATTTATTGTTAATTTCTGCTGGTTTTGATGCCCATATGGATGATCCTCTGGCGGGGATGGAGCTATCCACGGAAGCCTATCGCAAAATGACTGAGATGTTAAAAGAGGTAATGGAAACCATCAATGGAGGAAAGATACTCTCCATGCTGGAGGGTGGGTATCATCTCTCCCATCTCTCGGAAAGCGTGGCGGCCCACCTGGAAGCGCTGGGAGGGATTGTGAGAGAGAAATAGATTAATATTTTTCGCAGTTTGGTAATCTCCCCTCCGAGCGTTGCGAACGTAGTCGTTCGTGAAATGTAAGAGACATTAGAGGTGGCCATTTAACAGGTTAAACTGCTCTAAAATTATTTGCATCGAGGATAAATAATTTTTATAATTATTGAAGAATCAGTCAGATAAGATATGTAAATTTGCTGTACAACTGTTAAAAAATCGTTGAAAAATGACAAAAAATGATGTTAAAAAGAGACGAAATAATTTCTCAACTACCGGGGTTAAGAATAGAAAAAATAAACATTAATCAAAAAAGAGCAGTTTGGGACTGACTTCCATCAAAACAAGGATTGAAACTC
>RFIL01000504.1 GCA_003695285.1 Calditrichota bacterium | reverse complement strand
GCTCCGGGAGTGAATGTGGAAATGCCAGTGGTGTTTGATCAGAATTTCCAACCGGTAAACTTTGATACCACCGGGTTAACCGAATTGTATATTCCCTTATTAACAGAAGAAGGGCTTACCACCACCGGAAGTCCGGTGAAACATGTTTTACTGCCTTTCCTCAGTCAATATCAGGCTAATGGTTTGGGTGTACCCGATTCAGCGGCTCTGGTACCGATGGTGGTTTCTTATCTGATCAATGTGGTGGGACTGGATTCTGCCACGGCCCAATTCCTGGCACCCGGACAGGCAGGCGCACTGGCACAGGGGATGATCGCTGCCGGGTTAACCCCCAGTGGAGTGCCCATCCCGGGTTCTTTAACTCTTACCGAAGATGAAACGAATACCATCCGAGATGCTCTGAACGGTTTTAACGCCAGCATTGCTTCCACCGCCCAGAGTAAAGGGGTGATGTTTGTGGATCTGTTTACCAGATTTAATGAGCTGGTTGCTGCCGGGCCCGCTGGTCTGGATGGCGTGACCGCTCTATTTGTTTTCATGGATCCGGCCTCCACTATCTTCAGTCTGGATGGATTCCATCCCAACAATGCCGGTCAGGCATTTATTGCCAAAGAATATATCAAAGTGTTGAATGCAGCACTGGGCACTTCCTTCCCGGAACCCAATCCGGCTGATTATGCAGGACAATATCTCAGCGGTGCCGGTGGTAAGAAAGTGATTCAACCCGGAGCCATTGAAAATGCCATCAAGATGTTCCTGCCTCGCACCCAGATTGCTCAATAGGCAGAACACTTTCAATTATCCAAACAGAAACCCGGTAGACTTAACTACCGGGTTTCTGTTTTTAACTCAAGTTCTTTCACCTCTCCGGAATACATCCGGGGAGACGATTGTCTAAAACATATTAGCCTTCCTTTTCGGCCAATTTTCGTTCAATCTCTTCTAGCTTTTGCCATATTTGTTGCAGATAATCAATGATGACCGCATGGGTGTATTGAGCATCTATCCCTACCGGAGAGTCTTCACTGCTTAATCGTTGAATTAACTCTTGATACTCGGCTTTGGTTTTTTCCAGTGGGTCTCGTTTCATCCCCTATCTCCTTTCGTTAACGATTTCGACCGTATTCTTCATGGCTCGATACCCAGTCCGAGGAAGAGATAGCGGCAGCCAGAGAAAGTTCACCAGCCAGGACCACCCCGGCGACAATCTCAGCCAGTTTATTGACTTTGCCTTTCCCCCAACAGCCCAGAATTTCCAGACATTCTCGCTGGGTGGGAAGCCCGGTACCGCCTCCATAGGTAGCCACAATCAGAGAGGGGATGGTAATAGAGATATACAGGTCCTTTTCCGGGGTCAGTTCCACATAGATAATCCCGGCGGATGATTCAGCCACATTGGCCACATCCTGTCCGGTGGCAATAAACATGGCTGTGATGGCGTTCGCTGAATGCAATCCGTTATTATTGGCGCCAGAAAGGATGGAACCCACATTGGCGACATTGGCATGGTAGGCTAACATTTCCGGTTCCACCCGCATATTTTGAATCAGCACGTCTCGTTTGATGGTGGCTTCCGCCACAACTCGTTTCCCACGGGTACGCATAATATTTACCTGAGAGGCTTTTTTATCGGTGGCAAAGTTCGATTCCAGATAAAAATGTTTGACCCCATCATAATTATCCAGAATCCAGCTACAGGCGGCAAAGGTCGCCCGTCCCACCATATTTTGACCGGCAGCATCTCCGGTGGTATAATTGAAACGCAGGTAAGCAAATTTGTTCGCCAGATAAGAATCAATGTATTGAAGTTTTGCCACGCTGGAAGTTGCTTCTGCTTCACGTCGAATATTATCGATGTTTTCATTGACCCATTTCACAAAATCCCGGGCGCCGCGGGCATCTTCAAACACAAACACCGGAGCGCGCTGCATGGCATCACCGATCACCGTGCACTTAACACCACCACAGAGATTCAGGAGCTTCATCCCACGATTGTACGAAGCAACCAGGGTCCCTTCAGTGGTAGCGAGAGGTATCACAAAATCTCCCTGAGCATGCTCCCCGTTAATATGAATGGGGCCGGCAAATCCAATGGGAATTTGGGCGACTCCGCTAAATTGTTCAATATTCCCCCGGGTTACATGGGGTTCAAAGGAGTATTGAGTAATATGATAAAAATCGGCACCGGTAAATTCTTTGATAAACTGCTGACGTTTCTTGATAATCTCCTCGGTATAGTCATCCTGCCGATCACGAGGGATCCGAATTAATTGCTGGGGTTCTTTAGAAATGGCATCATTGACCTTCAGCTTTAATTTCCCGTAGGGTTTTGTGGCAAACTCAATTACAATTTTGTGTTTTCCCTCTTCCAGATGCGGTATTTGAAGATGGAGTTCCATTACCTTTCGGAGGGGAAAGTCAATGGGTGAGGCTTCACTTACCTCCTCCGGACGCAGTTCCTTTCCATCATCCAATTTAATTTTGATCTTATCCAGGGGGATACTCCTATCATCGATCTCCACACCCAGGAGCTTGGTTACCCGGGCATCATTCAATCGATTTTTGACCGCAAACTGAACCCCCTGATCGTTGTTTTCCAGGCTTCCAAACGTATACAATTGTTTTAATAATAAACTGGGGATTGCCATATAGCCTCCTCTTTTCTTTTTGGATTAAAAGGTTTCTGTATAAAATTGGTTATATTCCGAAAAGTATTATTTAACCAGGCTCAAGAGCGCATCGAATTCTTCATAAAAACCTTCGATAATAGTATCGGGATCAGGGACCAGCCTGGCATCGGTGGTGACCCCAAGATAAACCTTTCCGGCATAGCTCATAATACTGATGCCCATCCCCACTCTCCCGGATTGGGGAACCCAGAACATCATGCTTTTAAGCGGCACTCCGGCCAGATAAATGGTTTCGCGGGGACCGGGAACGTTGGTCATCACCGCGGTACTTTTTCGGCCCAGAAAATTAACGATGAAGCTTTCCAATTCTCCGGGTGCCATTCCCAATGCCTGCAGGACCCCAAAAGTGACCATTGCTTCCGGAGAACGTTTAATGGCGTCCATTCGACGATGGAGCACCTTTAATCGTTTTACCGGATCTTCAATCCCGACCGGTAACGAAGGGAACACCAGACCAAAATAGTTTCCCATTTCCAATGGGGCATCAATGGGACGAAGGTTTACCGGGACTGCGGCATGGATATTTAATTTCCCAATGGTTTGACCATGGGCTACCAGGTATCGGCGTAAACCACCGACCATGGCGGTTAACAAGACATCGTTCACCGTACCTTCCAGAGATTTACCAATCGCCTTAACATCTGCCAGGGATAATGGATTTGACCAGGCCGCCGTCTTCTGGACGCCCAATTCCCCCCGAAAAAGCGTTTTGGGATCAAACGGACGGAAGACCAGCTTGCTCAAAGTTGTTACCGCTCCGGCACCTAATTTGGCATATTGCAACCATCTGGCCAGATGCTCATTTTTCTGGGGATGTTGCTGGTATAATCGTCCTCCCAGACGCCAGCTTTTAACGGATGTCGAATGTCGGGGATCCGCCGTGGCTGTTGAGGGAACCCCAGGGATGGCTTCCACGGCTTCCACAGGATCCGGAGTTTCATCGGTTAATGACAGTAAAACTCTCACCAGGGCTGTTCCATCGGCTATGCAATGATGCAACCTTCCGATGACGGCACTTCCCCCCTGATAATTTTCTATAAAATGGAATTGCCATAATGGCTTATTAAAGTCCAGCGGAGTGCTCATCAACTGCCCTACCAGTGTTTGCAACGCTTTTTTATCCCCCGGTTCCGGTACTTCTATCCGGATTAGATGGTCCTCCACCTTAAAATCCGGTACCGTCTCCCAGTAGGTTTGCTTAAAGGATTTGTCATAGTTAATTACACGTTGTTGAAATCGTTTGAATTTCAGTAACCGATTGCGCAACACATCTGCCAGAGCCTCATACGATAAGGGCTTCTCAAAAAAGAGAACTCCAGTTATCATCATTAAATTGGTGGGAGAATCCATATGCAACCATGCGGTGTCTACATTGGACATGGGTTCTCTTTCGGGAGTCATTTATCTACCTCCTTCATTTGCTTCAAATTGAAATTATATGAATGTGGATATTCAAATCATAGATGATGAATTTACCTCAATAAAATCACCAGATTAGTTATTGACATTTTTTACCAGTTCCGTTATATTCAGTCATCAATTTGAATAAAAAAATGACTTAAGAACTCAATTTACCTCCATTTTGAGAGCTGAAAAGGCTACTCCATTTCTTTTTCCACCAGGGATCAGATGAAACCGGAATTTTGAAAATTAAATCCATACAGTCATGCTTTATTGAGGTTAAATGGACCTACAAAACATTATGTCCACCGGTTTTTCAGGGATGGAAGTGTTAAAGGGGTCCTTTTTGAAATTCAGGAGCCCTATTCAAAGAGTAATTGACAGAAGTCTCCGTCGGGGATTGAGCGAAATCAAATCACATTTGGAACTATTTAATGGTCGTCCAGATTTTGAGAGCTAATTACGAAGCTCATTCATCGTCTATCCCATCAATACAAAGTAAATTAAATTTTAATTCTCCCTTAGACAAGTGAAAATATGTCTGATTTGGAAATAATTCTTAAGAAATTGAATGAAAGAGGAGGAATGTATGCGTTTGGAAGGGAAACACGTGCTGAATGCCAATCGGGAAACCGTCTGGAAAATGTTATTAGATCCGGAAGTACTGGCCAAAACGACACCAGGAGTTCAATCACTGGAATCAACCGGCAATGATACTTACAATGCCGTTTTTGCTGTCAAGATGGGTCCGGTTAATGGGGATTTTAAGGGGACGATGGCAGTGGTAGATAAAGTTGAACCTTCGGAATTTACCCTCAAAATCAATATGATGGGAAAAATTGGGACCGTAAATGCCACCGGGAAATTAACTCTTGTGGCCATTGGGAGCCATCAAACCGAAGTACAATTCATGGGAGATGCGAAACTCACCGGAGTTCTGGCCAGAACCGGTCAGCGGGTGCTGAATGGAGTGGCAAAAACCATGACGCAGCAATTTTTTGAGTCACTGGAGTCAGAGTTGGAGGGAACCGCCCCCCGGAGCGGTCTGAGGGCATTTTTTCACAGATTATGGCAAACTTTAAAAAATATTTTTTCTAAACAAAGAAGATAACCCCAGGAATTTAGCACATATTCACAAAAACCAACAGGAGGAATTCTATGGCAATCTCAATCAGCGTAACGGTCAATGGCAAGACCTACAACCACGAGGTGGAGCCGCGGATGTTGCTGGTTCACTACCTGCGGGATGTGCTGCGCTTAACCGGCACTCACGTGGGCTGCGACACCAGCGGCTGTGGAGCCTGCACCGTGGTGGTAAATGGTCGCGCCGTCAAATCCTGCACCATGTTAGCCGCTCAGGCGGATGGCGCTGAAATTACCACCATCGAAGGGCTGGCAAGTAACGGCGACCTCCACCCCCTTCAGGAGGGTTTCCGGGAAGAACACGGATTACAGTGTGGATTTTGCACTCCCGGAATGATCATGACCGCCTGGCAAATTCTTCAGGATAATCCCAATCCCAGCGAGGAAGAAATCCGGCACGGCCTGGAGGGGAATTTATGCCGCTGTACCGGTTATCAAAATATCGTCAAAGCCATTCAATATGCAGCCAAAAAAATCGGATAGGAGGTCAATATGGGAAAATACATTGGAAAAGCCGTAAAACGAGTTGAGGACAAGAGGTTCATTACCGGCAGGGGGAATTATACCGACGATATCGTGCTGCCGGGAATGACCTATGCCTACATCCTGAGAAGCCCCCATGCCCACGCCAGAATCAAAAGCATCGACACATCCAAAGCCAAATCTGCTCCCGGTGTGGTGGCGGTTTTTACCGGAGAGGATATTGCCAAAGCCGGAGTGAACGGGGTTCCCTGTGGATGGCAGGTGAACTTTAAAAATGGCGACACCATGAAGGAACCACCCCATCCCCTCCTGGTGGCGGATAAAGTGCGTCATGTGGGCGATGCGGTAGCAATGGTCGTCGCTGAAGACTATGCATCTGCCAAAGATGCTGCCGAATTGATAGAGGTAGATTATGAGGTACTGGATGCCGTGGTCAATCCCGCTGAAGCGGTAAAACCCGGTGCTCCTCTGGTTCACGATGATGTGCCCAATAATATTGCCTTTGATTGGGAACTGGGGGATAAAGCCAAAACCGACGATGCCTTCTCCAAAGCTGATCACATCACCACTCTGGATATCGTCAATCAACGCTTAATTCCCAATGCTATTGAACCCCGCTCTGCCATCGGTCACTATGATAGCGCTAACGACAAATATACTCTATACACCACCTCGCAAAATCCGCATCTTACCCGCTTGCTGATGAGCGCCTTTGTGTTGGGTATCCCGGAACACAAAGTTCATGTGATAGCTCCGGATGTTGGTGGTGGTTTTGGTAGTAAAATTTTCCACTATGTGGAGGAAGCGCTGGTGACCTGGGGCAGCAAACAAATTAACCGCCCCATCAAATGGACAGCCGAACGCAGTGAAAGTTTTATCACCGATGCTCATGGCCGGGATCATGTTACCAAAGCGGAAATGGCCTTTAGCAAGGACGGCACTATTCTGGGGTTGCGAGTAAAAACCTATGCCAATATGGGTGCCTATCTTTCGACCTTTTCCACGGCGGTTCCCACCTATTTGTATGGTACCTTGCTGCAGGGGCTTTATACCACCCCGGCCATTCATGTGGATGTCACCGCAGTGTTTACTCACACCACCCCGGTCGATGCCTACCGGGGAGCCGGAAGACCGGAAGCGACCTATCTGCTGGAGCGATTGGTGGAAACCGGTGCCCGAGAACTGGGAATGGACCCTGCGGAACTCCGTCTGAAAAATTTCATCCCTCCCTTTGATGGTGTTAATCAACCCGGGTATCAAACTCAGGTGGCCTTGCAATATGACAGCGGGAATTATGAAGGTGTGCTGAAAAAAGCCATGGAAATTATCGGGTATGATAACCTGCGAAAAGAGCAGGAGGAAGCCCGGAAACAGGGGCGCTTAATTGGAATTGGTATTTCTACCTATATTGAAGCCTGTGGAATTGCCCCTTCTGCAGTGGTGGGAGCCCTGGGCGCCCGTGCAGGTTTGTATGAATCCGCATTGGTACGGGTTCAACCCACCGGAAAGGTAACCGTCTATACTGGCTCCCATTCCCACGGTCAGGGACATGAAACCACCTTTGCTCAGATAGTTGCTGATAAATTCGGGATTGCACTGGAGGATGTGGAGGTGGTTCATGGAGATTCCGACAAAGTGGCTTTTGGGATGGGTACCTATGGTTCGCGGAGCCTGGCTGTAGGAGGTAGTGCCATCATGAAGAGCATCGAAAAGATTATTGAAAAAGGCACCAAAATTGCGGCTCATAAATTGGAAGTCTCCGAAGACGACCTGGAGTTTAGTGATGGAAAATGGACAGTAAAAGGAACGGACAAGTCCATTGCTTTTGGCGACATTGCCCTGACTGCCTATGTACCCCATGACTACCCCACCGGGCTGGAACCGGGTCTGGATTTCTCCAGCTTTTATGACCCCGCCAATTTCACCTATCCCTTTGGAGCGCATATCGCAGTGGTAGAGGTGGATCCGGAAACCGGTAAAGTAAAATTGCTGCGTTATGTAGCCGTGGATGATGTGGGGAATGTTATCAACCCCATGATCGTGGATGGTCAGGTGCATGGTGGTTTAGCTCAGGGAATTGGTCAGGCGTTGCTGGAAGGAGCCATCTATGATGAGAGCGGCCAACTGGTCAATGGTTCCTATATGGATTACGCCATGCCCCGAGCGGATGATTTCCCCATGTTTGAAGTGGACCGACAGGTGACCCCCTGTCCCCACAACCCGCTGGGTGTAAAAGGAGCCGGAGAAACGGGTACCATTGGTAG
>RFIL01000081.1 GCA_003695285.1 Calditrichota bacterium | reverse complement strand
CCAAAGCCCTTTGGCGCCGATTTCAATCGCTTGCTCAACAATCTCATCCACATATTTAGGGGCGCGGAATACATCCACCAGATCCACTTCTTCGGGAATATCAACCAAACTGGGATAGGCTTTTAATCCCAGCACCTCTGTTAAACCGGGATTTACAGGGATAACGGTATACCCCTGGATTAACATGAATCGTGCTACCCCGTTACTGGCCCGATGGGGTTTATCCGATAATCCCACCACCGCTATTCGCTTATAATCCCTTAAAATATCTTTAATGTGCTGATTAATCTCCGCCATACTCTATTCCTTATTTGTTGAATAAATTAGATGAATCTAACTTCTATTAGTTACAATAGATATCATTAAATTCTTTAAAATTTGTTGGGAAACCTGTAAATTTAAACTTACTATAAGAATAGAAGCAGACCACTGGCGAGGTCGTTCGGAACAAGGGAAACGGCTTAATTTTATCAGAGGGCTGAGAATAAATAGGTACAGATTTAACGATTATCTATCATCAAGATTGAGTATGAAATTTTTTCATTATGTAATTGCCACCGGGTTGGGTTTTGGTTATTCGCCGATTGCACCGGGAACGGCAGGGTCAATTCTGGCACTGGTTACGGGTTATTTTTTTCTGGGTCATCATTTACCATTATTGTTAATTGGAATTGTAGTCATCACTTTGCTGGGAATCATTTCAGCCAGCTATGTGGAAAATACTCAGGGTAAAGAGGATCCTTCCATTGTGGTCGTCGATGAGGTTGCCGGAATGTGGATTGCCTTGATTATGGTGCCTCATTCACCGGGATGGTATCTGGCAGCCTTTTTATTGTTCCGTTTTTTTGATGTGGCAAAGCCTTATCCCATCCGGTCCATGGAAAAGTTTCATGGTGGATTGGGAATCATGTTAGATGATATCATTGCTGGAGTGTACAGTTTAATCATATTGCAAATAGCAGTACATTTTTTGACATAAACCCCAGGAAAAGCACCGGAGGTAGTTATGAACATCAAAAAAATATTGTGTGCCGTGGATTTTTCAGACGTTTCGGAACGAGCGGTTCTATATAGCGCTGAGATTGCCAGTCGGTATGACGCCTCATTGCATTTATTACATGTCATTGAATACCTTCCCGGAATGGACCATTACCTCATTCTAGCTCTACCCCCGCAGGAGATTTACCAAAAATTAGCTGATCAGGCAGAAGATAAATTGAAGGAATTAACCAAACAAATTCAGCAGGAAGTTCCGGTTGAATATGAAGTTCGCGAAGGGAAAGCCTTTGTGGAGATTGTGGGAAAGGCACGGGAAATCGGAGCGGATCTGATCGTCATCGGAAGCCACGGGAAAACCGGGTTAGCTCACATCCTTATAGGTAGTGTGGCGGAGAAGGTGGCGCGCAAAGCCTCCTGTTCAGTCCTCATTTATCGCGATAAAGGTGTGCAGTTCGAAATGCCTTAAAAAAATCCCCCTGTGATATTTTCCTCATATCCCAGGGGGATTAATTGGATTAGTCTTTATCCTCAAAATCTTCTCGGAGTTCCTTTGCCATGTGCTTGATTTCGGTTAAATCCCGCACCATTTCACTCCAACCATACCACAGTGAATAATCCGGGTTGTTATGAAACGCTCCCTGAAATGTCCGCATTCGATGTTTGAGATGCATTTCAAACAGGCGTTGTTCGATAAGAGTGGGGGCATCGTGGAATGTTAACAAATCCGGAAAGGGATAAGCGTAATTTTCTGGTTTTTTGATAACACCATCTTTATACAAATCAGCCACGATACGGATAGCCTCTGCCAGAAGATGATCCGCCTCCCGGATGAGATCATCCCCCTTTTTCAACTCTGCACGGGCAAAATTTTCGGAGTGACATTGAGAACAGGCGGATAACATTTTTTCCCGCTCGCGATCAAAATCTTCCTGCGTCAGACGGGCTACATCCGCAGCTTTTACCACATCTAAACGGGCAGTGGGGTTACCTTCCGGGTCTAAGACGCCCAGTGCTTGCAGAATGGTTATCTGATCCGCTTTCCATTGTGAGTCTTCCGGTAATGGTAAACGCACGGCCAGGAATCCCCAGGCTGTGCGAACTTCATGATTCCCCTCCTGCATGTGGCAGGTCTGGCAGGTGGGTGCCGCCGCATTTTCCGGCAGTGTTCCGTTTTGCTTCAGAAGGTAACGCACCCCGTGCTTGGATGCCGAATACATTTCCCATTGTGGGTGATCGAATCCCATGTGGCAGGTCTGGCAGGCCTGCGGCTGCTTCGCTTCTTTTACGGAGAATAAATGACGGGTATGGCAGGCATCACAGGATGCAATACCAAACTTCTCCCCTTCCGCTTTCAGGGCTTTAATCTCTTCCGGCTTTTTCAGACCGATCTTATGGCAACCGCCGCATCCTTTCATCCCTTCGGTGAGGGACATAGGTTGCCAGTGAATGGTGGGCATAGCCTTCATAGCCGCCCAGGCTGCCGCATGTTTACCCTTGCTGAATTGAGCTACCTGATCTTCATGACAATCGGCACAGGTTTCCGGTGTCGGTATCTCTGCTTTCTCTACATCTTTTTCACTCTGATGCTCTTCCCCGTGACAGGTAGCGCAATCTACTTCCATCTCAATATTGTTATGGGCACTCAGTTCCCAATCAGAAACAATCTTGGGAGTTACCCGTCGATGGCAATCAATGCAACTTTCATCCGCTGCAAACAGAAATGACCATATGCCGATTGCCACGAACGGCAAAATCTTCCAGTAAGCTTTTTGCATAACTTGCTCCTTTCTGTTAAATGACTATTGGGAATTATCTGAAGATGGAATATCATCTATGGAAACACCTAACAATTCGGCAAGACTACCATGAGCCAGGGGATAATCCACACTTAACCAATAAAGGAACTTATCAACTGCAAAAAAATAGTGTAACTGACCATAACCAGTGACCTGATGAATGATGTTTTTGTTTACCTCAAATTGGATATGGTTTTCAAAACCACTGCTTCCACTCCCGATTTCTTTGGACATCTCTTCCAGGCGATCCAGCGCTTTTCCCCTCGTTGGGAAGGAACTGGCATAAAGGATAGTTCGATGAGGTCCGGCCTGATATACGCCGATGACATTTTTCCCCGGAGCCACATCTTTATTATGCATCCGTTCCAGCATCTTTTCAGCTTCCTTACCGGAAATTTTCTGCCGCAGTGGCAGCCCCTGGATGGAGTCGGGTAAATGAATCTCCGGCGCCATGGCATTACAGGAGCAGATTAATGCAAGAAATATGAACAGGATGGATAGAGACAAAACAGTGGATGAGACTCTGTTAATAAGATGATGATTATCTCTCCGGGTTATCCATTCCGGAGATGGTAGCGAGAAAGTGGTGAGGCCGCTGCTACCCTTGTGCCAGATATTAAAACGAAATTGCATCTCTCCCCTCGCGCCATTAGGTTTTTAAAGCCGGTTTCCGAAAAGAATACTTCCATCAAAGCAGAATTCTTTGTTCGACAGTAACTTGATGCTGTAGAGATAAAAAAAATTTTTCTGATCTGGAAAATAATATATACGTTTATCCCAAAAGAACAAAGGAAAGAATGCTTCAAATGAATACTTTTTTTAGCAAACTGTATTTTTACCCACAATGAAGTAATAAGTCTCTGGAGCTCTGAAGCTAATTATCCATCTCAACAACGCCGGATTCATTCATCTGTTTGTTTTTTACGACGCTTTTTTCTCTGGGAGGGATTTTACTCATCGCTCGTTCAGATAGAGCGGTAATGGTAAGAGAGGGATTCACCCCCGGATTGGCAGAAATCATCGAGCCATCACAGATATACATGTTGTGATATCCGAAGACCCGGTTATCTTTGTCAACCACCCCTTCCTCCGGTGTTGTGCCCATCACAGCTCCACCCAGAATATGAGCGGTAGTAGGGATACCCCCCAGCGTTTCCGTTAACAAGACCATTGGCTTTCCATTAACAATCCGGGCAAAACGCTCGGCTAAATCTTTCGCTTCCGGAACAAACGCTGTTGGAGGTTCCCCTTCATCCAGAGTTGTTCTCAATCCAAACCATCCCTTGACCAGACGGAGAGTAGAATTCAGGGTTCTCATATAAAGCAATATCTGGGTTCGTTTCGCCCAATCATCGACAAAATAAGCACGGAAATTCAGAACCGGATGGCGGAATAAATCCACAACCATTTTAAAGAAGCGCACGAAAACATTCCTGCCAAATGCCATTGGTGCTCCCAACAGACGCCAGAATCCTGCGCCCGCTGGATAGCGTACCGGTTCCAGATGACTATGTTCATCGGTATGTAATATGGAACCGATGGCAACTCCCCTGGATAAATCGGTGTTTTTGTCAAAGGTGGTGACCCCGATGAGGCTTTCGGAATTGGTGCGGATATTCATCCCCACCCGGTCGGAAAGGTTCGGAAGGGAAGTCTTCTTTAATTTTAACAACAATCTTACTGTACCCAGAACTCCCCCGGCAAACACGACTCCTCGCGCGGTAACTTCTCCCTTCCTTTTGAAAAAGGAAGTCGAAGAACGCCAGTATATTTTGTATCCTTCAGAACCATCCGCGGCGCCCAGTGGTACAACGTCATAAACTTCGGATTCCGCCTGAATTTTGGCACCATGCTTTTGCGCGAGATAAAGATAGTTTTTATCCAGAGTGTTTTTGGCATTATAGCGACATCCCAGCATACACCCACCACAAAATCGGCATCCACTCCGCTCCGGACCTTCACCGTTAAAAAAAGGATCGGGAACCGTTTTCTCTGGTTCCCCAAAATAGATTCCCACTGTGGTGGGGTGAAATCGATCAGTTTTTCCCAATTCTTTCGCCAGTTGTTTTAACGCCAGATCCCCGGTATCCAAATGGGGATTCTCTGAAGCTCCCAGCATCTTGAGGGCTGTCTGATAAAAGGGTTTTAGCTCTTCTTCCCAATTTGCCAGATGAGACCAGGAGTCGGCTGCGAAAAAAGATTTTTTGGGAACTGGAAGTGTCGCCGCATAAACCAACGACCCCCCTCCAACTCCAACTCCGGAAAGAATGGTCACATGGCGGAAAATGGTTAATTTAAATAACCCGAAAAAACGTAAAACCGGCAACCACAGCCAGCGTTTTAAATTCCAATTCGTTCGGGGAAAATCCTTCTCCGTTAACCATTTCCCTTTTTCCAGTACCAGCACCCGATACCCCTTTTCGGAAAGACGTAACGCTGATACCGAACCTCCAAAACCACTACCAATAATCACATAATCATAGTCATAAGCAGGTGATTTCGCCATTCTTCTATTCTCCATCAATTATTTTTTAATCAATATACAATGAATTTGAACACTATTCAATAGTTCCAAAGCAGTATTTTTCATTCTATCATCATTTTTTATCACTGACTGACGATAGTGGAATAATCTCAGCAAAAATGGAAGTTGTTGAAACTTGTTGGAAGATTACCAGGAAAGGATTATATTAAAAAGGGTGTCATCATCAAGTTACGTTTTGAGAGCTCCTTTCTTTACTTAAGCCTCAACCTGTATGGCACACTTTTGTAAGTCTTACCTCATGTAGTTCACAGTTTTCGCTTTTTTTCGTCAGCAGTATCTTGCAATAATGATACAACACACGTCAAAATCCTATGAGCGGAGCAATGGAAACTGTTAATTCCAGTGAGGAACAATTCCAGAAAAAAATAGATCAGTTGGAGAAAGAATTAGAGAAATATCGGATTATGATAGACAAAAATCCGGCTATGATTTGTCGTTTTCAACCGGATGGCACCCTGACATTTGTAAATGCCGCCTATTGCCAATATTTTCAATGTTCGCAAGAGGACTTACTGAAAACCAACATTCTGGCTACCATCCCTGAACAAGAACAAACGAGCCTGCAACAACTTTTAGATGATTTTCACCCGGCAATGCCGGCACAAACCCATATCCAACAGGTTCTTCTTCCCGATGGAACCCGGCGTTGGAATAAATGGATATATCATATCTTTCAGGAAGAGGAAGGACGTCCTCAGGAATTTCAGGGACTTGGTATTGATATCCATGAAGAGATGGAAGCAGAGCATCAGAGAAAGCATACAACCCGCCTCTATGCTGTGTTAAGTCAAATCAACCAGACCATCGTGCGAGTAAAGGACAGGGATACTCTGTTTCGTGAGATTTGTCGGATTATGGTAGAACACGGCGACTTTATCATGGCCTGGATTGGAATGTTAAATCCCGCTCAGACCTCCTTAAAACCGGTTGCTGCCTATGGGCCTCTCCCTGAAATCTTTTCAACCATTCCGGCTCTGGTAAATATAGATAAAAACAATCCTCTCCCTCCTTCCCGTGCCTGTCTGGAGAAAAAATGTATTGCTGATAACCAGCTTGAGGAAATTGCCCATTATCAACCCTGGAAAAAATCACTGGTTGAATGGGGAGTTAACTCCATTGCCGCAGTTCCAATATGTCCTGATGAAGACGTCATAGGTGTTCTTTCTATTTTACTGAAGGAAAGACAGTTCTTTCGTGAAGCAGAGTTGAATTTTTTGCAGGAGATTGGCGATGATATTTCTTTTGCGTTAAGCGCTATGGAAGAAGCAAGGCGTCGAAAAAAAGTGGAAAAAGAATTAACAACCACCAACAACATTTTACGGGCAGTTCTGGATAGCCCGGATGTGATTATCTACTCCCTCGACCGGAATTATTGCTATACCAGCTTTAATGAAAACCATCGAAAAGAGATGAAACGGCTCCGCCAGGCTAACATTAAAGTGGGGATGAACTTTCTGGAGTCCATCCCCCATCCAGATGAACGGCAACAAACTTTAGAGAAGTTAAATCGGGCACTGGGTGGAGAGCAATTTACTTTCGAAGAAAAAGTTGAGCATCCGGGCATCCAACCGCAGTATTTTGAAAACACCCTCTCACCAATGTATGATGCCACCGGAGAAATTGTCGGGGTTACTGTCTTCGTTAGAGACGTTACCCTGCGCAAAATGACCGAGAGAAAATTACAGCAACACAGTGAGTTGATTGATAAAATTTTAAACACCACCCAGGATGGGTACATTTTAGCAGATTTACAAGGCCAGATAAAAGATGTTAATCCAGCTTATTGTCAGATGGTCGGTTATACCCGGGAAGAGTTGTTGAAGAAAAACATTCAGGAAATTGAAGCGAGTATGTCCCCCGATGAGATTAAGAAGCGAATCGAGGAATTCGTTCAGAAAGGTAGGGCAAAATTTCAGACGGCCCACCACCATAAAAATGGCCATCTGATTCAAATGGAAGTCAGTGTATCAATGATAGTCCTGGAAAATCGCCAGTTAGTAGCCGCCTTTATCCGGGATATTTCCGATCAGAAAAAAATTCTGGAGGCATTGAAAGCCTCTGAAAAGAGTTACCGGGAACTGTTTGATAACGCCACCGACGCGATTTATATCCAGGATAAAGAAGGTAATTTCCTGGATGTTAATAAAGGTGCAGAGAAGATGTATGGGTATCCTCGGGAATTTTTTATCGGAAAAACACCGGAAGTATTATCTGCACCGGGGAAAAATGATCTCACCGAGCTATCTGAACGTATCCAAAAAGCCTTTGCCGGAGAACCTCAACGATTTGAATTCTGGGGGCTTCGTTCCAATGGAGAAGTGTTTCCCAAAGAGGTACGGTTGAACCGGGGAACCTATTTCGGGAAAGAGGTTGTTATTGCTTTTGCTCAGGATATTACCGAGAGAAAACAACTGGAAGAACAACTTTTACAGGCCCAGAAAATGGAAGCCATCGGAAAGTTAGCCGGTGGTATCGCCCATGACTTTAACAATCTGTTAACCGTTATCAATGGGTATTCTGACCTCCTCCTCGACCAGATAGATTCCGATCACCCGCTCTTTAGCAGTGTTCAGCAAATACAAAAAGCAGGACTCCGGGCAGCAGAATTAACCGCTCAGTTGTTAGCCTTTAGCAGGCGGCAGGTCATTCAACCGATTGTTATGAATATCAATCAGGTGGTTCGCGATACGGAAAAGATGTTACGACGACTCATAGGTGAAAATATTGAGTTGCTTACCTATCTGGAGAAAGATCTGGGAAATATCAAAGCGGATATTGGGCAGATTGAGCAAATCATTTTCAACCTCGCTGTCAATGCCAGAGATGCCATGCCGGAAGGGGGGAAGTTGACCATCGAAACAGCGAATGTGGAGCTCGATGAAGTTTATTCCCGTAACCACCTTAATGTCATCCCTGGTTCCCATGTCATGTTAACCGTCTCCGATACCGGCACTGGAATGACCAAGGACGTTCAGGAACACATTTTTGAACCTTTTTTTACCACAAAAGGAGTCGGGGAAGGTACTGGTTTGGGGCTGTCCACAGTCTATGGTATTGTCAGACAGAATAACGGAACCATCTGGGTATATAGTGAGCCAGGAAAAGGCAGCACTTTCAAAATTTATTTTCCCCGGGTGGATGCAAAGTTAGAACAGCGCTACCGCCGGGAAGCTGTACCGGAACACTTAAAAGGATCCGAAACCATCCTTCTGGTAGAAGATGACGAAAGTGTTCGAAAATTAGCAAAAGAGATTCTGGAACAGAATGGCTATCGGGTACTGGAAGCCAGTGATGGAGAGGAAGCCCTCAAACTGGAGGCACAATATCCTGAGTCCATAGACCTGATTTTAACCGATGTGATAATGCCCAGGATGAGCGGGAAAGAACTGGTTTCCAAAATTCAAGAACGACGTTCGGAGATGAAAGTCGTCTATTGCTCAGGTTATACGGACAATACCATTGTTCACCAGGGCGTGTTAGAAGAGGGGACCCGTTTCATTCAGAAGCCATTTACCCCCCTCACCCTTCTGGAGATTATCCGCAATACTCTTGATGAGACTGCCCCTTAGTAAAGTATCGTCCCGTAAATGCTCCCCGACACCCCAAAGAGCATAGAGACGAAAAAATTATCCTTTTAAATTGGTCTTCCCTCTATAAAGCTCCCATTCTCGGTAATTTCTCTGT
>RFIL01000503.1 GCA_003695285.1 Calditrichota bacterium | reverse complement strand
GAGGCAACCCACTCCATATGTTTGGGGTCCATGGTGTCATATTTCGCCCCAATCACCAGGGTTGGAACCGAAATACCGGATAATTCTGCTTTCCGATCCCAATTTTTCAATGTCGCATCTCCGGCTACACCAAACTCGCTGGGTCCCTGCATCATCACATAAATTTGACCGTTGAGATGACCAAAAGAGCGGTTGACCGGCTCGGGCCAGGCCTCCAGCGGCATGCGTAACACATGCTCCGGGTAATAATAGGTGGTAATCAGTTCCATATAACGGGGGTTCCCATAATCCTGCTTCGCCTCGAAGGCCTTAATCTCCGCCAGAACCCCGGGGTCAAGCTGAGGACCCAGCACCTCCTCCGCATATTTGATGTAATCCGGGATCGACATCATCATGTTGGAGATGATCAAGCCCTTCAGGTGTTGCTGGTATTTCAACGCATATTCCACCGCTAAGATGCCACCCCAGGAATGACCTAACAGGTAAAAATTATCGTTGTTCAGCCCCAGGGCTTTGCGCACCTGCTCCACCTCCTCCACAAAGCGGGGGATGTTCCAGAGACTGGTGTCGTTGGGCTGGTCGCTGTAAGCGGAGCCCAATTGGTCGTAGTAGTAATACTCAATCCCGGCTCTGGGAAAATAACTGTCGGCGCACTCAAAATATTCATGGGTGGCGCCAGGACCTCCATGTAGCAACAACACCTTGATACGGGGATTGTTGCCCACCCGCTTGGTCCATACTTTGAAGCTTCCTTTAGGTGTCTTGATTGGGATCATTTTCACCCCTCCGGAGAGGACATCACTCCGTCCCCTGTAATCCAGATATTTCTGGCAATCAGTTTGGGATTGAGCGAAATTCGCACTAAACTGTAAGACCAAAAATAACACCATACCTGTCAAGATTTTTGATCTCATCTTGAAATACTCCTTGTTCTACTTATACGTTAAATATCAGAGAAGTAAAGAAATTGTCTCGAATCTATGGTTCAATGAATGTTAAGTGTCTCCCGGCAAAAATTCAAGACAAATATCCAGGATAAAGTTGGAGGTTGTTCTGACCGGTTTAATCGATGGGAAAATCAGCCAGCTCTGAACACATGTGCATTACATAAAGCTGGTACCAGGCTTCCTCATCAAAATCTGCCATGTTTCGGGCTACCACTGCCGCCCCCAGAAAATCATTTCGATCAATCACCAGAGATAGATTCATCTCATCGGTAGCCTCATTATTCTCATCAGGGACATAACGAAATTGGGAGATTACCAGCGATGAATCCGTCGGGTCAAAATCTTCATCATCGGGAATTTCCGGGTCAGTTCTCCAACTGGTAAGGTTGTGGAGCACCTCTTCATATGCACGGAGTGCTTTCATCCCTTGATCAAAAGAATCTTTCATCAAGATTTGAATGATCATTGCCAGATTTCCTTTTCCGGGATATTCTGTTATTAATAACCCATTATCGGGATGGTATTGCACAGGAAAGTCCCGGGGAACCGCAATGGTTGCACCGGTCTGGGAATCTTCATAAACATCAATCCAGGCATCTCCCAGGTTTTTACCGGTCTCCTCCAATGCCTCTTGACTGATGTCATTAAACATCTCCACTAATTCCGGATCAGCGGTAGAAAGAACCTCCTGAAGGGAAGCCGTCCACACTTTTTCCAGGGTAGAGTTGCCCAATGTCATGACCTTTACCTTTTCTTCCACTCGTTTACCAAACAGACGAGTTTGGCGTGAGGTTGTAGAGGGTGGTGCATCCCTGGAATTCTCCAGATGGGGTAAATACACCGACGCTGGAATCGCCCAGTTAATACGAGCAATTCCCTGACGTAGGCCACCATCACCAATTCCTACCACTTTTCCACTTTTATCAAGAATCGGTGCCCCGGAATGTCCGGGCTGAATGGTAGTGCTGATGCGCAAAATCCGGGCTTTAAATGTCGGATAACCCTGATCGCCAACAATTTTCCTAAACTGACTGGCACTTTTAAAAATACTTTTCATGGTTGGGGTCTGGGTCTGACTGAGTGAAAAGCGGATAAAATCCCCCTGCATTTTTGCAACATTATGAGGGTATCCCCAGATATAAAATTCAGCAGTGCTGTTGGGAGATACCGCCGTTTCCTGCAATGGGGTCAAACCGAGGTCATCTTTCAGCTGCAACAGCGCCAGGTCAGCTTCCATGATGACAGCAGCCAGATCCGCGCTGGTTCCTGCTTTTTGGGTCTCCGAATACACTTCGATTTGCTTCGCTCCGGCCACCACATGCAACGCTGTTACAACATACGTGGACTTTTTCCAGACAAAACCAGACCCCACGCTGGTACCCTCAGGGCCAGTTGCAGAAATACTGACCACCGATTTTGAACTGACAACGTGAGAACCGCTCTGGGCAGAAACAACTCCCCAACTCCCCATGACAAAGGCCACAGTGAAAATGAAATTAACGACAATCATATTTTTTATTCGCATATTACCTCCTTGAGAGCGGTCATCAATTCCAGTTTGTCGGCCTCAGGAATGTCTAAATTATCCAGAACATCAGCCAATTCGCTCAGGGTTGTTGACTCCTGTCGCCGGTATGATTTCAACAATTCAGCCACATCGCGGAATCGTTCCGGATCGATCGCATCACAGAAATCTTTTTCTCCTTTTTTGGCATAGAGGGCACTGGTTTTACTTTTTTGCATTTCACCAAATGTCATTGTCCCGGTTTCCGGATCGATGCCAAATTTTTCCAGCACAATCAACTGACGGGCGTAATCCTCTTTAAAACCCGCCTGGGTGTACTGAGCTAATTGATTACTCACTGTCGGGACAAATAAATTCTGGTTGCGGATAAATAGCCCTAACAAGATGCCTATGACACAGGCCAACCCAAAACTGCCGGCTTTTAATCCGTTTTCTTGCATTTTGCTTAATACACCGGTCGCCTTACCCTCGGAATCTCCTTCCGTGTTGCCACCGGGTTGTAAACCTAAAAAGGCTGCCAGAAGGGATGCAAGCGCCCCCAGTATAACCGAAACCACCGGGGAAACGGATAACCCGACAATCAATCCCACTAACAACCCCATACCGGCCCCGGCAAATATGTTAATCAGACTCGACCGAAAAATTTTCGGGGATTCACTCATCACTCATATCTCCTCTTACTGAAACGTTTAAAATCAGGGTCTGGGCATTGCCAATCCCCCCCTTTGGATTTTAATTGCAGAGAAATTGCCTTTCCCATGATCCGGTCAGATCAGATAATTGACCAAATCTGACCGAATCTCCCTGATACTAATTTTTAACTCCCAAATGCTTGCTGGCATCATTTACGCACTTGCGTTGATAATTTCCGCCGTATCCACCGCCTGAAAAAAGTGGGTGGCTTTGCCATCCTTCATGGTCCAGACATGGGTGGCATTGGCTTTAAATTTTTTCCCGGTAGCTTTCCATACCCCGGTGTAATGCCCCATCATCACTACTTTATCTCCACTCCCAAACAAATCGGTAATCTCAATTTGAAAATTCTCATAGTGTTTGGGAATCTGGCCAAAAACGCCTTCTACGATGGCCTGATGACCGGTATAAATGCCATTGCCTACCACGAAAGGAAAGCCAATGCATTCATTCCAGTGAATTTTCGAATCAAAGAGCCCTAAAACACCTTCGATATTGCCTTCGGCAAAATATTGATATCCGCTTTTCAAAACTTCTACATTATCCATCTTCTTCTCCTTTTGTATGAAATAGTTATTTAAATGAACTCATCTACAAATAGCTGACAATTAACTCTCCGTTAAAGGCATACTACTGTTCCAGATTTCCAGATGAATCAGCCAGTTCCCATCCGGTTGCTTTTTCCATACCGCTACATATTTACCAGTATGATCAATGCCTTCGCCACCTTCCTGCTGAAGGGTAACGGTATATTTACCGACCTCATGAGCGACATCGCCATAGACTTCCAGAGAGACTGTTTGTTGACGGAGATCGATCACCCCCATTTCAAATGCTTGTTGGTTGGAACGTTGAATTGCAGCTTTCCCCCGGAGGATTTCCTGGTTCGGCGGCATGGAAGTGGCATCCTCGGTAAACAACTCTACCAGCCCGGACGCATCGCGGGTGTTAAATGCGGTCTTATACTTTTGATTTTGAGCATCAATCACCTGGCGCACTGCTGCGGTATCCACTTTTTGCTGGCCGGAACAGGAAACCAGCAGCAGGAGAAGCACCATTGTCAGGCCCCTAAAAAACTGTTTAATTTTCATTCTATTCTCTCTTTTGTGATTTGGGTTGATGTTGTTGATAAGCCAGCACTTCATTAATCAAAATCCTTTTCGTTGAGAAGAGTATAGGTAAAACTATTCCCAAATGCTTTCTGCCCCTGACGGCAAAGCTTGATAAAGAAAGCATATTGGTTGGGATCGCAGAGAACCTGACAACCGGCTGACCATCGATTAACCTCAAGAGATTCATGATGGGCTGATGCTCGATGAATATTTATCCCAAACAAGCCGATCTCCTCTCTTCCAGAATCAAGATCCAGAAAATTATCTCGATTGGGATCACGAACCACCGGAAGTGGTGAATTTTGAACCAGAGCAACATATTTCCCACGATGACGCCCCAATCGATACGCTTTGGGGTAATTGCCTTCTTTGAGGATAGCCGTACCTAATGATGACATTTGTTCAGGATTATTTAACCAATACGAGCCTGGATCGGTTGTGCAATTGAACATATTAAAAATCCATTCCCCATGCATTCGATAAAAGACCGTGAGATAATCATCAAAACGGTTAGGGATTAATCGCTTGGTTCGAATTCCGACAATGTTCAGATCAAATCCGCTTTCATTAGTATAGACCTTATATCCTTTATGTTCCATCACACCTAAAATGGACTCCAGGTTGGGATTAAAAGTTGACATGATCAACCCTCCTTCGTTAAGATATTTTTCCTTGCCAATCTCATTGACTTTTCCCCGCTATTTCCCGGTCAACTGCTTTTTACCATCAGAGACCAGAGGAGACTTATTTATAAGCAATGACCGCACTGGCCGGCCCGGTTAAAGGCATTACTTTAGTCTTTTGAAAACCAATTTCTTTAGCCCAGCTGTCAAAATCTGCCTTTGTGAAATCAAATCCGTCGCCCACCTCAATCAGCATATTCAGTGACATCAGCAACCCAAAGGTGTTTTCCCGCCGCTCATCATCGATGATATTCTCGATGACAATCAGCGCCCCGCCTTCCGGCAAAGCGTTATAGGCTTTTTGGATCAGCAGCTTTTTGTTTTCCAGATTCCAATCGTGTAACACATTCCCCATGGTGATCACGTCTGCCCGCGGTATCGGATCTTCAAAAAAATTCCCGGCAACGGCTGTTACCCGAGCCGCCAAACCGGATTTTGCAATGTTCTCCCGGGCGATCGGCTCCACCGGTGGCAGGTCAAAACTGAGGCACTGCATATGGGGATGTCGTGATGCCACCTGAATGGACAGCAGCCCGGCGGCTCCCCCTAAATCACACAAGGTGTGGTATGGGGAAAAATCGAACTTTTCGGCCAGGGTGATGAAGTTGCCCATCTGCACAGCGCTCATCGCTTCCATAAATTGCCGCAAGCGCTCGGGGTCAGAGTAGAGCCCCTCAAAAAAATTCTCTCCGCGTTGTTTAATCTCATTCTGCGGTTGACCGGTCTTTAAGCCTTCCTCCAGATTGCCCCAGAAGGGATAGAGGCGGTCGTTGGCCATTTCCAGCACCCCGCCGATATACTCCGGCCTGTCCTTATCCAGAAACAGGGCGGTTTCCGGGGTATTGGTGTATCGGGCGTTCTCTCCGTTGCCCTCCCGCTGCAAAAGTCCCAGTGAGACCAGGGTATCGAAGAAATCCACCGTGCCTCTTTTGTGCAGTCCCATACGATCACCCAACTCCTGTGCAGTGAGGGGTGTGCCGTTCAGATGGGTGAACAAGCCCAGTTTCACCGCTGAAAGCAGTGTCTTGGAAGCCCAGAACCCCATCCCGATTTGCATGATTTGAGACGGATTTATTTGATTGGGCATAATTGCCTCCT
>RFIL01000080.1 GCA_003695285.1 Calditrichota bacterium | reverse complement strand
GGACCTGAGGCTCTTCCAAGACGGGGGGGACATTTTTAACGTGCGGTTTTTCTTCGACTGCAGGTGTCACTTTTCGTGTTACTGAACGGGAAGGTTTGGAGGTTGAAGCTTTTTTTACTTTTTTACCAACAGATGTGGAAGTCTTTGTCTTTGCAGCTAATTGGGGTTGCGTATTAGGAGGGTTCGTCGTATCTTTCTTTACAGGAGATGAATTCATGGCAGTAATCAAACGAGAAGCCATTTCTGCTTGTGGTGTATTGGGAAATCGTTTTTCCAGATCAGTAGCAAATTGAAGCGCCTGCTCATACTTTCCTTCTTCATAGGCCTGATAAACAAGAGTTAACAAACTATCAGCAATAGCATTAGTCGTATCAGAAGCAATCACCATGGTGGTATCCGGCTTAAACACTTGTTGGGGTGTTTCTTCTTCGGATTGTACCGTGATATATAAATAAACCATTAATCCCACATAAGCAAAGAACAAAAACCAAATGAGTATCAAACGCATCGCTATTCCTTTAGTTTATCTTTGTTTGCATTTCGTGTGTTAAATTACATGTTATTTTCGAAAAGTGCAATTGATTATCTCAGATTCGAAAAAATATCAGAATTCGAGCGTGTGAATCTTGAGAATGGATTCCAAAATTATGCCAGAGTATCATGATAAGAGTTACACCTCATTAATAATTGGCAACTGGACTAAACTATGGAGGAAAATTCCATGCAATATATAGTTTTACCCATCATCGGAGGGTTTATAGCGACTATCGGGATTACCACGGTCCTGTGGTTAATAGACAAATCCGGCTGGACTCGCGCTGATATGGTGCGCGCTGTGGGAAGTTTTTTTACAAAATCCTATGAAAACTCTCTAAAAATCGGTTTAGCTGTTCATTTTGCTGCCGGTATTCTCATTTCAGGAGTTTATCTGCATATTTTGAGTTTACTCCAGCTAAACAATGCTGTATTACTCACTGGAATGGGAGGATTACTTGGCTTCGTACATGGATTTATCGTCAGCTTTGGTATCGTCATTTTTGCCGAACATCATCCCGTAAAACAATTTAAAGAAGCCGACTTTCAGGTGGCATTAGCGCATTTACTGGGACACATTGTTTACGGTCTTATTCTGGGCTTATTCTTTGCCGTTCTTCAGAAATTAGGGGTCGATCTCTCCCCCGCATTTTAAACCATCTGTTGACGAAACTGCCGCATCTGACCTTGATATATCTGTTTTATCAGTATCAGAAATATGATGATTAAAGGAATATCTAATGCATCTCCAACAACTTCAGTTATACTTGCCAGGATGAGGGTATCGATACCTTCAGCCCGTAATGACAAACGCAAAGATAGCTGTCCTAAAAACCCGGAAATTAACCATAACCCCCACCACCAGGGTAAAATACGGGGGGATTGATATTTATGCCACTCTTCGGTTGATTGACTGTACAACCAGAGTTCTTTCATCGCCTGATAGGGCTTCCAGAGATTAGCAAATGGGATAAAATACCAACCCACTGCCCATCCTGGAGTAAACTCCATGTCTTTACCCCCCAGTTTACGCACATTTTCATTGGACCGATAAATCCAGATGCCACCCAAAATTAAAGTTATCGACGTTATCAATATTTGTAGTACCCCTACAGACAGTTGACGGGAATCATTTTCTTCAGCTAATGTTAATATCTGGGTCTCCGAATCATACACACCGTTTTTAAAATCCCTCAAAAGCCGGTATTCCATTACTCCGGAAGCGAAAGCCATAATTGTAATTAAAATATCCAGATATAACATAGCGGTTAACCAGGAGGTTAATCGGGATTTATCTCCAAAACTACTTTGTTGCATGGGCATTGGACTTTCCACTTTTCTCCTCCATCGTCAGGATTGCCTCTTAAAACAGTTGTTGAAAAATACGGAAAATCCATTAAATAACAAAGACATCACAATGAAATTTACTCTTATTATCATAGTTCGACTTCTTTATTTTATCAAAAATAACACTGTGGGTATTTCACTATAACCGCAGAATCTTATCCGTCGGTCCCCAATTTCAATTAACCATGAAACTCTAAAAAACCCTTTTTTTTACTGACTTTATTCTGTAAAATTATATGATGTTGAGTTACCCAAAAGAGAGCAACGAAAGGAGAGCTTTATGCGTCGGTTAACAATCATCCTGATCTCATTTTTCTTGTTAACATCCGGTACTTTGTTTGCACAATATCGGAGCCAGGAGACTTTACCCGATATTAAAAAAGCAATAGCTTCTCCTACCTCTTCTATACTGGGGCTATTTAATCCGGAAAAACTTCATATGAGTCATAGTTTATCCATGTCTTATTTTACGCTTGGTGGACATGGAGTCATGTTAAATAGCTATGTCAATACGATTGATTATCAATTTAATCCGGCGCTCTCTTTCAGGCTAAATTTGGGGTTAATGAATTCACCCTATAATTCACTACCAAACGCTTCGGTACTCAACAACACCCAATTCTTTGGGAGTGGTGAATTAAAATACCAACCCTCTGATAAACTCCAATTTCGTCTGGGGGTAGGTATGGCACCTAATTTTTATCCTTATTATTTGAATCCGGGTACCACAAAATAAATTATTGGTGAGGGAAGTCTAAAAGTTTCTCAGGAGTATGAGTCATTTGGTAAAAAGAACGCGACGTAATCTATCAGATTCCAGGATCCGAAAAATTGTCAATTCTCAAATCGGCAACGGTACCCGCTCCTCAACGAAGCGAACCCCCAAACACTCCAATAATGGTCAAAAATCCCGTTCCGGTGTGGGTGTTATCATATTTTTAATTTTAATCATTGGTGCCGGCTTTTTTATTTATACAAGAAGTCAAGAGATCAACGAATTTATCACCCATAGCTTCTTCTCTACTTCTCCGAAGAATACCCATGAACAATCTCAACCCATAGCTACCCGGAACACTCTGGAATCAGAAAAACAGGTCACTTCTCCCAGGAGCACGGACAAGAGTCCTGACAACATAGCTCCCCAAGCTGTGATTCCTCCAAAACCTTTACAGGTGGAAGTTCTGAACGGCTGCGGGGTGAGCGGATTAGCCGACCGGATAACCCGTTATTTACGTCAACATGGCATAGATGTAGTGGATAAACGCAATTACAAGAATTTTAATGTTAAACAAACTCAAATTATCGCACGCCGGGAGAATACCGAACGGCTTATTTCTATTGCCGAAGTGCTGGGAATACCAGTCAGCAGAATCAAAGTACAAAAAAAAGAAAGTTTACAACTGGATGCGACCATAATTTTGGGAGCTGATTATCAAACATTAACACCATTACAAAAATAAAAATGACATCACAGGAACTGTCTCAAAAAATAGCTTCATTAGCCTATCAGAAAAAAGGTAAGGATATCGTTATCCTGGACCTCAGAGGATTAACCGATGTAACCGATTTTTTTGTCATCATCTCTGGTGAATCTGATATTCATGTTAAAACTCTTGCGAACTATATCGAAAAAGAGTTACGAGATTTAAATATTCGCAGCTGGCATACAGAAGGGTTGACCCAATTGCGATGGGTATTACTGGACTTCATTGAGGTTGTGGTACACATCTTCCGACCGGAGATCAGGGAATACTACAATCTGGAAAAACTATGGGCTGATGCTAAAATAATACGAGTCGAGGAAAATGCTGAAGATAGAATCATACCTGAAACAACAAATTGATGCCACACTCCAGAAATTATCTTTCCCACATGTCACCTATCAGTTCGACCGGCCACGGCTGGAAGCACATGGAGACATTAGCATAAATGTGGCGATGATTCTGGCAAAATCTCTCAAACAAAATCCTCGGGAGATTGCCAATCAAATCGTTACCAATCTGGAATTAAAGCCTGAAACTGTAGAAAAAGTGGAGATTGCCGGTCCCGGTTTTATCAATTTTTTCCTTTCCCCGGAAGTATTGCGAACTGAAATTCGAGAAATTCTGAAACAAAAAGAGGAATATGGGAAATTTTTCCTTTCCCCTTCCCCAAAAGCTTTAGTAGAGTTCGTAAGTGCCAATCCCACCGGGCCTTTAACCGTGGGTCATGGCAGGCAGGCCGTGCTGGGAGATACCATCGCCAACATCCTGGAATGGAATGGGTTTACGGTAACTCGTGAATATTACTTCAACAATGCTGGCAGACAGATGAGAGTTCTGGCCGATTCCGTTCGCTTGCGCTATTTAGAGCTCCTCGGTGAAACCATTGAGTTTCCGGAAGATTATTACCAGGGTGAATACATCAAAGATATTGCTCGAAAGATTCTTGAAACTCATGGCGATTCTCTGAAAGACAGCACCGATCTCACCATTTTCAAAGAAACTGCAGAACAAGAAATTTTTGAAGATATCAAAGCCACTCTCGCCTCCCTGAATATCGTCTTTGATTCCTTTGTGAACGAATTGGACCTCTACGAGAAGGGGGAAGTGGATTTTGTCATTGAAACATTTAAATCAAAAAATCTGGCGTATGAAAAAGACGGCGCCTTATGGTTTAAAACGACCGAATTTGGTCTGGAGCAGGATCGGGTTATTGTCAAGAGCACCGGAGAGCCTACCTATCGACTTCCGGATATTGCCTATCACAAATATAAATTTGATCGGGGTTTTGATCTGATGGTGGATATTTTCGGCGCTGATCACATTGCCACATACCCGGACGTGCTGGCTGGTTTAAAAGCGTTAGGGTATGATACAGAGCGAGTAAAGGTGTTGATCCATCAGTTTGTTACCCTTTTTGAGGGGAAAGAAAAAGTGAAAATGTCCACCCGGAAAGCAACTTTTATCACCCTGGATGAACTGGTTCAGGAGGTGGGGAAAGATGCCACTCGCTGGTTTTTCCTGATGAGAGGGATGAAAACCCATCTTAACTTTGATTTGCAACTGGCCAAAACTCAATCGGATGAAAACCCGGTATATTATAACCAGTATGCCCATGCTCGAATTTGTAGCATTTTGAGAAATGCATCTGACAAAGGCATCTCTCTTCAAGACAACCCATCTCTAAACCTCCTCAAACACCCGGCAGAATTCCAGCTTATGAAAAAGCTGATGGAATTTCCCCGAATCGTGGAAAAATGTCGGAACGAGTTTGAACCTCAACCCCTGACCCAATACCTTTCTGAGGTATCAACTGCTTTTCATAAGTTTTATACCGAATGTCGGGTCATCTCAGAGGAGGAACCGGAACTCACTCAAGCGAGGCTAAAACTCTGCCTGGCAACCAAACAAGTTCTGGCAAACGGTTTTACAATTTTAGGAATTTCTGCACCAGAGAAGATGTGAGAAGTTTTAACATAGCTTTGCACACTAAAGTCGTATTAAACCATCTAACTTAACTCATTAACAAATATCAAAAAGGATAAAGAATAACCATGTCTATTTTAGTAGTTGGTTCGATTGCCCTGGACACTGTTGAGACCCCTTTTGGGAATGCACAGGATTCTCTTGGAGGCTCGGCTCTGTATTTTAGTGCTGCGGCCAGTTTTTTTGCCCCTGTAAATCTGGTCGGAGTGGTGGGTAAGGATTTTGATTTCTCAAAGATTGAATTTTTAAAACAAAGAGGGGTGGATTTCGAAGGTTTAGGGGTAGAAGATGGAGAGACCTTCCGCTGGGGAGGACGATATCACAAAAACATGAACCAGCGAGATACCCTTTTCACCTATCTCAATGTTTTTAAAAATTTTCAGCCTGTTATTCCAGACCATTATCGCGATGCCCGACTTATTTTTCTGGCGAATATTGATCCGGAATTGCAACTGGATGTTCTTCATCAGGTGAAAGGTCCCGAACTGACGGTTCTTGACACCATGAATTTCTGGATCAGTGGTAAACGCGAAGCCCTGGAAGAACTCATTACTAAAGTAGATGTGTTAATTTTAAACGACGAAGAACTATATGAATTAACCAACATCCCCAATATGTATGATAGCGCCCATGAACTCCTCCAGCAAGGACCAAGAGCACTGGTCATAAAAAAGGGTGAACATGGGGCGGTGCTGGTTACCGTTGATCAATATTTTCTGGCCCCTGCTTTCCCATTGCGGAAGGTAGTGGACCCCACCGGAGCCGGTGATAGTTTTGCCGGTGGTTTTCTTGGGTATCTGGCAACCTGCAAAACGATTGATGCAAAACATTTTCGAAAAGCAGTCATTTATGGCACAGTTACCGCTTCGTTCACTGTAGAAGATTTTAGTTTCAATCGACTCAGGGAAATCTCCCGTAAGGAAATAGAGGAAAGGGTTGAGACACTGCGCAACATGGTGGTTTTTTAAGAATTTCTGAGCTAATCAGAATGACCATTGTTTTTATCGCTTGTGACGGTTAATTTTTTGTTCATGGAAACAGAGGCACTCAGGACACTGCAATTGATTTCGGTTCGATGGTGGAATGCCAGTGCGTATTATGGTGTTAGCCTTACAGAAGCCCTCAATAAAGCCGGGGTGTATAGTATCGCTGGCGGAAGAGAGAACAGTCCCCCCATCCAAAAGGCCTGTCAATTCCAGGTACCGGTATATTCAGAAATCGACCTGGAAACCTTTCATCCCCTTAAAGCAATTGCTAATTTGAAAAAGCTGAAAAGATTTGTCACCCATCACAAGATTTCGCTGATCAATGGTCATCGCGCTGAAGATGGATTATATGGGGTAATGGTAAAAAAGACCCTACCCTATCCCCTACCGGTTATTCGCACCGGAAGTGATGTCCGTGCACCGAAAAATCATCCTTTGAATCGTTGGTTGTATCAACACGGGCTCGATCACATCATCTTTAGTTGTAAGGCAAGCTATGAACGATTTCAATCGGTCTGGAACTTTTTTGATGGGAAAAGCTCCATCATCTACAGTGCCATCGATACCGATGAATTTCAACCTCAAGATACTCCTTCCAGATTACGGGAGAGATACGGAATTGGAAAAGACAAAATTTTAATTGGAATTATTGCCCGTCTCTCACCGGTAAAAGATCATTTCACTTTTTTAAGGGCTGCGGCTATAGTTTCCCGACAATTTCCCGATGCGCATTTTTTAATCAGCGGAGAAAATGCTCAGTTAACCCACGATGACCTGAAAAAGTTTGCCTCCCAGCTTGGAATTCGAGAGAGGATTCTCTTTCTTCCCAGAACAGACAGTATCACCGTGAAGGAATTAATCCATGCCCTGGATATAGGAGTGGTGGCATCCAACGGCTCGGAGGTAATCTGCCGTGTTTCTGTAGAATATATGGCTATGGGAAAACCCCAGGTCGTTACCAATATCAATGTTCTTCCGGAAATTGTTGAAGATGGTCAGAACGGGCTGGTGGTCCCAGCAGGGGACTTTGAAGCAATGGCAAAAGCGTTATTAATATTAATTCAGAATCCGGAACTTCGCCAGAAAATGGGTCAAACAGCTCGCCGTTATGCCGTGGAGAAATTCAGTTATCCAGTGTTTGCAGAAAAGACGTTAACCGTGTATCGAAAGGTGCTACACAATTCCCGCTAACTTTATCTTTCCCCAATCAACTATCTTTGTCTGTATAAAAAAGTAAAGCTCCTGATTCCCGGAATATTTCATCCGTTCATCAGGAGCCAAACTACAGAGGTGACTCGCCAGGCAGACAGCTGGGGGATAACTTCCTGCCAGGCTAACCCCGCACCCATCCTAATCCTCAAAGATAAGGAATTTTTGAGTGCGGGGAACGCCACTCCCTGCCGCGAACTGACCGGCGGGTGGGGGGAACACCCTTTCATTGGCCAGTCGCTGAGTGCCCCCGCAGGGACTCGAACCCCGAACCAACTGATTAAGAGTCAGCTGCTCTACCAGTTGAGCTACGGAGGCAACCACTATTTCCAAAGAACATCAATCGCTGCAAAATTTATGTTTTTTTAATGGGCTGAGCAATCCTTTTTTCAAATTATTCTTCTCACTTTCATCGTTAGCCATTTAAAAATTTCACCTGAAACTACCAAATTTTTTATTGTTTTTTTTCTGGTTTTCGGTATATTCGATACTTACAGGAATTCGAATTTACAAATTTAACTGTTTGAACCAGCTTATTCGCGGATTCAATTGTCCTAACCACATTCTTATAACGAAGGAGCGCACCGTATGGGAACTATTTGGGATACCCTCAAACACTGGATACCAATAATCGCTGACGAGTATATGTGGGGATGGGGACCACAATTCCTGGGTGGCATCCCCCTGATGGTTATCCTCTTGCTTGGTACCGGGATTGTTCTCACTCTAATTACCGGTTTTATTCAGATTCGCAGATTCGGTAATGCCACCAAGCTCGTGTTATCCGGTGCTTTTAAGAAAGATGATACCAGTGATGAGCAAGGTGATATCACCCCTTTTCAGGCATTGATGACCGCTCTTTCTGCCACTGTTGGCAACGGAAACATTGCCGGAGTGGCCAGTGCCATCGCGCTGGGGGGACCCGGGGCTGCCTTCTGGATGTGGATAACCGCCGTGTTTGGAATGGCCACCAAATATGCGGAAGCAGTGCTGGGTGTTAAATATCGTAAGGTTGCTGAAGATGGTACCATGGCCGGAGGACCAATGTATTATTGTGAGTATGGTATCGGTGGTAAATTTGGTCGCTTTATGGGTATCCTCTTTGCGATCAGCGGAACTCTCGCCTGCTTAATCGGTACCGGCAATATGTTTCAAACCAATTCGATGGCTGTAGCCCTGCATGACCAGTTCAGCATCCCGCAATGGATCACCGGTATCGTGATTACCGTGCTGGTGGGGCTGGTCATCATCGGGGGTATCAAACGTATTGGGCAGGTAGCTGAACGATTGGTGCCGTTTATGATAGCCCTCTATTTTATCGGAGCGCTCTTCATAATCGTATGGCACATTACCGATGTTCCGGCGGCCATACTGTTGATTTTTGAGTCTGCCTTTTCGCCGCAGGCGGCATTTGGAGGAGCCGTTGGTTTTGGGATTCAACAAGCCATACGTTATGGTGTGGCACGGGGGATTCTCAGTAATGAATCCGGTCTGGGTAGCGCCCCGATTGCCCATGGTGCTGCCAAAACCAGCGACCCGGTACGGCAAGGGCAAATCGCGATGATGGGAACCTTTATTGATACCATTGTTGTCTGCTCTCTGACGGCCATCGCTATCACCGTTACCGGAGCTTATAAGTTAGGCCCTATTTTTGTTCCCCAAGAGCAGGCTCTGAACAGTATAGACATGACCACCTATGCCTTTGACTCCGTGATGCCGGGAGGTGGGATCATCGTAGCCATCGGTTCTCTTTTATTCGGTTTTTCTACCCTTCTTGGATGGTCTTATTATGGCGAAATTTGTTTAGAATATCTGGCCGGAATAAAAGTGCGCACCATCTATCGAATGTTATTCATCATGTTTATGTTTCTGGGCTCCCTGCCTTCCCAACAGGGCATCCAGGTGGTGGTCAAAAT
>RFIL01000502.1 GCA_003695285.1 Calditrichota bacterium | reverse complement strand
TCTACAACATCGGATTTCCCATTTTGTTGAAAATAGTTTACCACAGCCGGCAGAAATTCTTTAATCATATTCAGTGAAAAACCACCTTTAGAGAACATGGACACCAGAGTAGAAATCTGCTCTGAGGATTTACCGCCAAATAAACCACTGGCTAATCCAGCGATTAAAGAAAGATCGCTTTCCTCATTCTCCTCTGAATTCTGATTGGCTTGGAATTGAGAGAGTAGTTCGCCTGCAGAGGGGATAGCACTGGCAATTTTAGTGAATGCATCTTCGGGGGCATGTTCTTTAACCGTTGCCAGTAGGGCTCCCAGCCCTTTTTGTGTTGTTTCACTATCAAAACCAGTTTGGTTGGCGATAGCTGCAATTAATTCATTCATAGCATACTCCTTTAAAAATCTTTAAATACCTTAAATTAATCTTTTCAGGCTTCAGAAGGTTTTTAACTTCTTCGTCTGGTAAACTTAATATCCGTTCTTCCAGGTTTTGGGTGACAATACTGCTTCACTGATGCCGAAAGTCATAGTTATGGTTATAAGCGTATGTACCGATGAGAAAACTAAAAGTGAGAGTAATGATTTCATTGGCTAATCCCATTGTTAGAACACCTTTTTTGGGGATGAGGTATTTTGCCGAAATTTTTCATCCCAGAGGTAACTATTTTAACTGATTCAGCTCATTATAAACGGATTCATGATAAAGGGACTTAGAATCAAAAAAGGTGCAAAGAGGAAAGATACCCTTTCCTCTTTGCTGATAAAACGGCCGTCTTTTAATAAGTGACCATCGGTTCCAGTGTCTTAGCTTCCTCCACCCACTTTTGGACCGTCTTCAACCCTGGAAGCTGACGGACAAGGCGACGACCGTTCGACGTATTAACTTCCCTCACCTTCGCATACAAATTTTCAGGATTTCTATTGCGCAATTCTTTGACCGTATCAACTCCTGCTTTCTCCAGCAATTCAGCATATTCGCTTCCAACACCACTGATGCGGTATAAATCTGCCATATTGACCCATTTTAAAATCATAGCTTCATCAATACCGGTCGCTTCGGCTAATTTTTTACGACCGGCTTTGGTAGCTCCCTTTTCCAGAAGCGCTTTAACACTTCGTACTCCTGCTGCCTGTAACTTCTCTGCGTATACAGGGCCGATTCCTTCGATATCACTGATTTTGTAACTTGCCATGTTGGCCTCCTTTAACTTTTGTTTGTTTGCGATCTTCTTTTTTATCGCTTAGTTACCCCTTTTTAAGTCAACCCCTGTGCCAAACTCACTAACAGGATTGTGATATTTAAATTGAAAACTACTTAAATCACACTATTGCGAAGGAAGGGTAGGTAAAAGTGTTGAAATGGGATTATAGAGATTAAATTAAAAAATCATTTAGGAGGAAAAAGATAGGGATATCCCCCATACTTTATTTGAAAAGTGGGGGATATGACCGAGGGGAATTTCTTATCAGAAGAAAAATATTTATTTATGGGATGTGATCCACATCTTAGAATATTTTTAGCTTCTAAGGTAACTATTACTCTTCAATATTTCAAATTAAAGAAATGTGAACCCCAAAATTAAATGCATACAAAAATGGGGTTTTATTTGTATATTGATTATATTACAAACGACAATTAAACCCTGAATAATAAAGACGTTTGAGGCTTATCACTCATTGACATCTAAAAGGGTATTGGTTAGATCGATTCTTGATGCAATAACATAAAAATTGATGAAATAGATGATATATAGATGTGTTCACCTTAAGAGTATTGAAAGAAAAAATTGAGGAAAATTTTTTCCAAAAAATTAGAAACTGATTTCGGAGGTTAGTATGTCTGAAAAAAATGAAAATATGGGTTTACCGGAGGGAGCAGGTGCTGTAGAAGCTATCCGCAATATTATATTTGGAGAACGCGAACAATTTTATCAGAAGCAATTAAAAGCTCTGGAATCCCAAATTAATGAACTGAAACGTAACCTCGAAGAGCAGACCTCTGCCCTCAGGAAAGAAATGAATGAACAGAAAAAAAGTTTTTCTCAATCCCTTAAAAAGCTGGAAGAAGGATTGGAAAACAGAAGTGTGGGTATTGAACATCTTATTAACTCGATTACCAATGAACTGGAAGAGCGATTGAGGAAAGTTGAGGGGGTGAAGTTAGACAGGGCTGCCCTTGCCGAGCAACTGGAAGCATTAGCATCACAACTGAGAAATGAATAACTCCTGCTTCAAAAAATGTCAGACAATTCATTAGAAAATTTAAAAAAAATTCTTCTCAGTTCCGAAAAGACTCAACTGGAAGAACTGCAGAAAGAGGTAGAGCGGATTCGTAAGCAGTTGCAGGATAAACAGCAACTGGTGGTGACGTTGAAGCCGGTCATCTCCGAGTCCATTGCTCAAAAGATCAAGGATTCAAAAGATGAAATGGCTGCAACACTGGCTCCCATCATGGGCGAGGCTATCCGAAGGCAGATCAAGGATGCCAAGGATGATGTTATTGATGCGCTTTATCCGGTCATCGGACAGACCATTCGCAAGTCGGTGGCAGAGGCAATAAAAAAACTGGCTCGGGATGTTAATAGAAAATTGGATTCTGCTCTCAGTTTTAAACTGCTAAGCAGGAGACTAAAAGCCAAAATCATGGGATTACCTCCGGAAGAGGTAGCGCTGAATGAGGTTTTGCCTTTTAAAATTCATGATATCTTCCTGATTCACAAAAAAACAGGAATTTTACTTTCTCATTTTTCATCTTCCGATATCACCTCCCAAATGGATCGCGATTTGGTAGCCGGTATGTTAACAGCCATTCGCGATTTTACCAGTGCCATCTTCAAAGAAGGTGAGTCAAGGGAGTTACATCAGATACAATATGAAGATATGGAAATCCACATTGAAGTAGGTCATTATGCTTATCTGGCTTTTGTGGTTTCCGGTGTTCCCCCTCAAAACTTTAGCGAAAAGATTTTTCAATTATCGGACTACATCCGGAAAAAATATCATGCTGAGTTAAGAAATTTCGAGGGTGATACCAGTGCTTTCCAGAATGTAACCCCGATATTTTTGTCTTTTGTAAACCTGTTTCAATCCACAGATGAGGAAGTTGTAGAAGAAGAAACAGGCGGTTCTCTGAAAGCATTGGCTACGTTTAGTTTTCTGCTTCTGTTTATTATTCTCCTCATAGTAGGTGCTATTTATGGACCGGATTGGTATCATCAAATTATGATAAATAAGAAGATTCATCGGTTAATAGCAGCAGAGAAGTTGCCGGATGACCCAGATATCCAATATCACGTGCAAGGTGACAAAGTATATATAAAAGGGTATTTATCATCTGCATTTTCCAGGGAAGCCATTACCAATATCATCCTTGACTCTACCCAGGCGAAGTATGTTGAGAATGAGTTGCTTCCCCACCCTGTATTACCGGATGTTCATACATTAAGGGATAGTTTGAAAGCGATTCTCCAGGATAAAATAACGACTCCTGTTGATTCCCTTCGTTTTTTAATTGAAGAAAACAGTCTTGTGGTACGGGGGAGAGTGCATTCCCGATTCGAAAAATTACTCATTGGCCAGGCATTGACACAGATTACTGAATTTCGTAGTATTCTGAATGAACTGGTATCAGACAGAGATTTTATTGATGTTGTCAAAGAGCTACGTAATGAACTGAAAGCGATACGAATCCAGTTTACGGAAGGTAGTGCTGATATCAACCCGGAAGAGTTTCAGAAAATTGATTTTTTAACCCAGATACTCAATGAAATTCATTTTAACAAACTCCATATATATGGTTACAGCGATAATACTGGTAGTGAAAGAGTTAATCGGCAAATATCTTTGCAACGCGCTGAGCAGGTTAAAGAGATCCTTATTAACCGGGGAATTCCAGTTGAAAAAATACAAATCCATGGATTGGGTTCCCGGAATCCCATTGGGGATAATGATACGAGGGAAGGACGGCAACTGAATCGACGGGTGGAATTCTCCATCGAATAGGGATTGGTAATGATGAAAGAGAATACTGTTTTACAAAAAAAAATATGTTTATTAGGCCCCTTTGGAGTTGGAAAGACCAGCCTGGTAGAAAGATTTGTTTACAACCGTTTTAGTGATACTTACCTAACCACACTCGGTGTTCGAATCAGTAAGAAAATATTACCCCCATTGGAGAATCTCCCCGGGGGGAGAATTATCCAACACCATTTTTTTATCTGGGACATAGCCGGGATGGAAAAATTTGATACGGTGGTAAAAAATTATTTTCGGGGTGCTTCCGGTGCGCTGGCTGTCATGGACCTTACTCGCCCGGAAACCGAATCAGCGCTGGAGTCAATTTGCCAGAAATTTCTGGATGTCAGCCCGGATGCCTCACTACTGGTGTTGGGAAACAAGGAAGATATTTTTGATGGTTCTACAGATGTTTTGGATAGTGTTCAGAATCTGGCGAACAAATTTTCAACATCCTTTCTTTTAACCAGTGCCAAAACAGGAAAAGCAGTGGAAGAAGCATTTCAAACTCTTTCATTAAAAATCGCAGAAAAAGAATGAACCCCCTCTTTCGAAAAATTGCAAACTATAAACGATTAGCACTCATCTATTTTAATGAAAAATTTAAAATAACTGACCAAAATGAGCAGGCTCGTAAGCTACTAATGGAAATATCTCCAGATAGCAAGGGAGATAATTTGATTGATTACTTTCCAGAATTGTTTGGTAATGAAACCGAAATTCAGACCGTATGCCAGTCTCCAGAGAAAGATTTTCAATTAACCAATTTGAATCGCTCAGACCGTGATGGTAAACTTCGCTATATCAATCTTATGATTATCAGTGGGGAAAATGAAGCCTTTGGTTTGATGGTGTTGGAGGATGTTACCCGGGAGGCGGAATTAATTCGGGAGATTAATCAGCAAAAGTATGAACTTCTGCTCTATGAAAAGAGTCCCTTATTTCGAAAACAGTTTTTAGCTGATAGCATTCTGGGCAACTCCCCTCCGATCCAAGCAGTTAAGGCGATGGTGGAGAAGTTAATGAAAGTTCCGAATGCGACTGTCCTTTTGCTGGGCGAAAGTGGTACCGGTAAAAATCATGTGGCCAGGGTGATCCATTATAGTTCCATGCCGGCAGATGCCCCTTTTGTTGATATTAATTGTGCTGCCCTACCGGAAACCCTGATAGAAGCGGAATTATTCGGTTATGAGAAGGGTGCCTTTACCCATGCAACGACATCCAAAGCAGGATTGTTAGAGGAAGCCGAAGGAGGCACTATTTTTCTTGATGAGATTGGTGAGTTGCCATTAAATTTACAGGCAAAATTGCTCTCTGTTCTGGAAACAAAAACTTTCAGAAGGCTTGGTAGCAACAAGCCGATTAGTGTAAATGTCCGGATCATTGCTGCCACCAATCGCAATTTGGCGGAAGAAATTAGAAAGGGCACTTTCCGGGAGGATTTGTATTTTCGCCTCAATGTGGTATCCATTAAGATGCCCCCTTTAAGAGAGTTGGGAGAAGATATTCTCATTATTTCCGAGCATTTTTTGAAAATATTCAATGTGGAATTTAAAAAACATGTCAAAGGATTTACTCCGGAAGCCCAACAGATGCTTTTAAGATACCCCTGGCCGGGAAACGTGCGTGAACTGTGTAATACCCTGGAGCGTGTGATGATTTTTATCGAAAAAGATTACATTGATGCGGAAGATTTGCTCCTGGGTCAGGGGTTGCCAATGAGTGAGAAAAAAGCTTTTACCCTCCCCCCTGAAGGAATAAATCTGGAAGAACTTGAACGGCAGTTAATAGAGTCTGCATTAGAGCGAACCGGATATAATAAGAGCAAGGCCGCTCGGCTTCTGGGATTATCCAGGGATACTCTCAGATATCGGATCGAAAAGTTTGGTTTGAGTTAAACTGCTGCGCCTTTTCCCCCGGCAGTTGGGGAGAACCCCCACCAATTGAACATCTTTCTCCCTTATGTTACCTCCTGTGAATCTGGTATTGTATTAGATTGCAGTATATTTGCCCTATGGGACATCGACTATCTTTACTGGCAGGATTCTTGTAGTTTAGTGAGAATTCGAAAAGGAAAAGAACATGCAAATAGTCTGTCCAAAGTGTAAAATAGAAAGAACCATCCAACCCAAAGAGTTATTGGGTAAAGTCTATATATGTCCCACCTGTCATGGTCTGTTCGTCTGGGACACAGTAAAGAGAAGGCTGAAGAAAACACCCCACCCCCCGGATACAAACTCGAGAAACGAGGATTAGCTCTTTCAAGGGATAATCAGTCTATTTTTTAATAATTTTTATCAATGTGCCTGCTTCCAGGGTATCCGTTAACCGGACTCCATTGATTAAAGCAATCTCTTCCAGTTGGTTATCTGGTACCTTAAGTGATTTCAGGACATCTCTTACAGTGCCTTTCCTTTGTACTTTTTGAATAAACAGGCGCACAGGTTTTACATTAATTTTAGCCGGATCGTTGAGCGGGCGAAAGCGGGTCATTGTTCGTTGAAATTCGGTGGTGAAATTCCCAAATGAGTTTCGATCGGTATACCCATGGAATACATAGACAGTACCCTTATACCGGATAAAATATGAGAGGATACGAAGGACAGAACTCTGGGTGGCAATGTCTGAAATTACTTTTCTGGCATCCAAGCCATTGACTTTAGTGGCGGTGGCATCCACTAACTGGGCATTGGCTTCAGTGATAAATGCCTGAGCAGCATCTGCCGGGTTGGACTGAGGGGCGATGGTAAATAATATCGCAGCATCTTCAGTTGAATTGACAATTTGTACCTGAGTGGGATTATTAATGACCTTCCATCCAGCCGGGGTTGGAAATTGGAATTTTAAAGTGGGATGGTAAAACATGTTCCCTTCTACATACCCCTGACGGGGGTCATCCCCATAAACCAGGCCACCTAACCTGCGGAGATAAGCATTGCGATTGATTTTTAAATTGGGATTGGGGATTTTTTGTTGCCATTCCAGAGCCAGTTTTCGGATGGCTTTAACCCGTTCGGCAGGGTTGGGGTGAGTAGATAACCAATCCGGGAGTCCACCGCCACCGGCCGGTTGCATTCTCTCCAGGGTTTCGAAGAAATTTGCCATCTCGCGGGCATCATATCCAACTTTAGTAGAGTATTCGACACCCAATTGATCCGCCTGTCGTTCAGCATCTCTGCTGAACTTTAAAAAAAGCAATGAGAGACCGGTTTGGGCCAGTCCGGCAAAACGGGCAAATTCATCCGAGAGTAAAACCCCCAGCCCTAATCCTAATTGTGCCAGTTGTGCTTTACTATATTGTTTAGCAGAATGTCTGGCTGTTATATGACCGATTTCATGACCCAGAACACCCGCAAATTCAGCTTCATTGTTCAGATAGGCAAGAATGCCACGAGTGATGTAAACATAACCTCCCGGAACAGCAAAGGCATTAATTACCGGGGTATCCAGCAAACGAAACTGGTAATTAAGTTGTGGTCGATGGGATATTTTTGCCATCTGAGTTCCTAATTGGGAAATAAACTGGGTCAACGTCTCATCAGGGTATTCCCCATACATTTTTATAATTTCCTGATCCGATTGTTGTCCCAATGCAATTTCATCAGCCTCGGACAACAACATTAATTCGCGTTTACCGGTAACCGGATTTACGGCACAGGAAATGATATACGCAGCCAGGATTGAAAAAATGATCCATGAAATCCATTTAAGGCTTCTGGTTTTACACATAGTCCTCTCCTTTAATCATAGCTCATCATCAATAGAATCTATCCTCCCCGGAATCTGTGCTTAAAAATCTATTATAAAAGTTTGATTGGAGAAACGAAAATCCTAACGAGGAATTGGAGTAAAATAGCTCCAGCTTTCAAACATCACAGGACATAACAATATAAATTAACTAACGTTGGTTAACTTTATCATCCTGATGTCAAAAAATAAATTACAACCGGAGCTTCTCATTTTCAAGTTTTGATTGGATTTCAACAGAGTTAGTAAGTGCTTGAATTGCCTGATTTAGAAAACCCGGGAGTATGGTTCTCTGGGTAAGGAGAAGTGGCTCCGGGTTTTCCAGAAGTTCAAGCATTTCTTCGTATTTCGAAATGCCATATTCCTTTACCACCTGTTCTTTTCGTTCCGGATGTTGAAAATGGTATTTCATACTTTCAGGATCTGCCTCAGGATGGAACTGGGTACCCACAATCTCATCGGAAAGCCGAATGGCCATCAAAGCCCGCTCCCAGGAGGGGTCTATTCTTTCGGATTCCAGAGCTAATATTTTTCCACCTAATTCGTTTAAACGTTTCATGTTGGGAGACACAACCTCAAATTCCCTAAAATCGGCGGCATAAAACACTTCGGGTAAAGGTTGAAAAAGGGGATCAATCATCCCTTCCTCAGTTTTCACTACCGGTAAAATTCCGAATGAGCGAAAATTCCGTTTTCGGACCTCCGCAAGATTGAAAACCCGACACATCAGTTGGAACGAATGGCAAATGAAAAAGACGAACTTCCGAGAGCGATTTTCCTGTAAATTGTTCTCCCAGATGGATTCCATTAGATGAAAATATTTTTTTTCCCAGAGGGAATGAATGCCATCAAATGGACTGCCCGGGCCGCCGGAAGAAATATAGATATCATAGGTTAAGTCGGGTACTTCAGCTTTATAGCGGGTATCAAATATCGTTAATTGAATATTTAACTGGTTATATTTTTCCCGGGCTTCATTAACAATACGTTGAAGAAGTCCCATGCCTTGA
>RFIL01000501.1 GCA_003695285.1 Calditrichota bacterium | reverse complement strand
GCTGTGTTCTATGAAAAGCTGGATGAACTGGTCTATGAAAATTGGGCTTACAAACATTCGGTTATCGGTTCCATGGAGGATCTGGATAATGCCACCCTGGAGGATGTTCGAGAGTTTCATGATATCTACTATCGACCCAATAATGCAGTACTGGCAGTTGTCGGCGATATTGACATTAAGGAAACCCAGGAAATGGTGGAAGAATATTTCGGAGATATCGCACCCGGTGACCCACCGCCGGAGGTCAAGCTATCCGAACCACCCCATACCGCTGAGAAACGAATGACCTGGATTGATAACTTTGCTCCCATGCCCGCTTATGTGTGTGCTTACCTCCTTCCGGAACGAACACACCCGGATCGCTATGTCATGGAGGTCATCGAAAAAATCTTATTGGATGGCGAGAGTTCCCGTCTTTATCAGCGGTTTGTGGAGCAGGATCAATCATTGGTACACGTATATGGAGGGGTGGATAATAAATTCGGACCCAGTGTTTTTATGTTTTTCGGGCAGGTTAAACCCGGTATTGAACTGAAGACCATTGAACAGACACTGGAGGGAGAGCTTGCTCGTCTCCAGCAAGATGGGATCTCGGAAAGAGAATTAGAGAAAGCAAAAAATCAATTCAAAACGGATTTTATCCAGAAGCTGGAACGGGTGGCTTATAAAGCGGATTTGCTTTGCATGTATACCACTTTCTTCAATGACCCTGAACTACTTTATAGTGAACTGGAAAGATTTATGAACGTAACTGCAGAAGATATTCAGCGAGTGGCTCAGACTTATTTTACCAGAACCAATCGCAGCGTGATTGAAGTGTATCCAAAGCAGATGTCGTAACAGGAATTATAACTGAATTTTTTTAAAACGCAAAAATAAGGATGTGGTCCATCATGCATATGAAGGCTCCAATCGATGAACAGATACTGGAATTTACATTTCCACGGTTTCAACGGGTTGTACTGAATAATGGGTTAACCCTGATCGTGGTGGAACACCATGAGTTGCCGGAGGTAAATTTCCGGATGGGGATTAAAGTGGGCACCAAATATGTACCCGAACCGTTCAGTGGTGCCGCTGAGTTAATCTCCGAACTTCTTAAAAAAGGGAGTGAAAATTATACCTATCAGGAATTGGTGGAAAAAATAGATTTCATCGGGGCAGCGCTGGAAACAACCGTAAGTGAGGACTTTTTCTATGTGCTGGGTAAATTTCTGGTGGAACATTTTGAAATTGCCATGGAATTGTTGCGGGAAGTGGTTTGTACGCCTCAATTCCCGGAAGAGGAGTTGGATAAAGAACGTGCCCGGATGATTGCCAATCTGCAAAACGAACGAAGTTCACCGCACCATCTGGCTCAACGTCAGATGGACAAACGGCTGTATCATCCGCATCCTTATTCCTTCCACAAAACCGAGGCAACTCTCCAGAGCATTACACGGGATTTGCTTGTCCAAATTCATCAGAAATATTTTACCCCCGAAAATAGTGTACTGGTTATTACAGGGGATATTACCCCGGATGATGCCCGGGTGATGGTTGAGAAATACTTGGGCAACTGGGAGCGGAAAGCGGCTCCCTCTGAACAATTTCCCCGCCCGGATAAACCCCAAAAAAGAATCATTCATCTGATTCATCGCCCTGATTCCGAACAGGTCACGGTTTCCATAGGGGTACCGGCATTCCCACAGAATCATCCCGATTTTATCCCCGCACAGGTAGCCAATTATATTCTGGGAGGGGGTTCCAGTGGTCGCTTGTTTCAAAACCTCCGGGAGAAAAAGGGGTATACGTATGGTGCATATAGTGCCCTGGAATTACTTCAGGATGCCGGAAGCTGGTTGTGTGAAGCGGACGTTCGTACTGAGGTGGTTGATAAAGCACTGGAGCTGTTTCTGGAAGAACTCTCCCGTCTTCGGGACGAACTTGTGGAAGAAAATGAGTTAAAAGTCGCTCACCGGTATCTTATTGGTAGCTTTCCTTTAAAAAATGAAACCCCTCACTCCATCGCTTCTTTAATTCTCAAACAACAACTATATCACTTGCCAGAAGATTTCTGGAATACCTATACTCAATCCATTGGCGAAGTCGATCGAGAGAGTATCCGCAGAATTGCGCAACAATACATCGATGTCGATCGATTGCAGATGGTGGTTGTGGGTGATGGGCGTCAGATTGTCAAACAGATGGAACCATTTGGTGAGTTAAAACTGTTTGATGTCCATGAAAACGAATTATCGCTCTCTAAACTGTAATGGAAAACGAAAGTGTGTTCTAAACGACGGATGAATAGGAATATAATGCGGTTAAGCTATCACGGTTTTTTCCTTCTCATATTACTCGGTTGTTTCTCTCTGGGTGCTCAAACCCCGGATGATGCCAGTATGTCCTCTCGAATCGAAAAGGGAATGGTGGAGACCATCCGGAACAATTTTTCAGGGGCGGAAGAAATTTTTTGGGGGTTAATACGCGATTATCCCCGGCGCCCGGCCGGTTATTTTTATCTGGGTGCTACATACCAGGCACGAATGCTGGATGAAGAAAATTATGATAGCCTTCAGGCATTTACGGAATTGATGGATACCACCATCAAATTGGCGAAAGAATGCCTGAAGAAAAATGAAAATGATGTCTGGGCGCTTTTTTTCGAGGGTAGTGCTTATGTTTATAAAAGTTATATGGACAGCAAACTGGGGAAGATGTGGCGGAGTTATCGCAACGCTGCCAGGGGTGTGAATCGCTTAGAAAAAGTCTTGAAAAAGGATAGCTCCTTTTACGATGCTTATCTTGGCATCGGAAGTTTCAAATACTGGAAAAGTAGCAAAACCAGGTCATTGAAATGGCTTCCCTTTTTCTCCGATGAACGAGATCGTGCCATACCACTTATTTTAAAGGCCATTGATAAAGGAAAATTCACCCAAAGGGTAGGACGGGATCAGTTGGCCTGGATTTATATGGATTATGGCAAACCAAATCTGGCATTACAATTGGCTTTGCAAAACTATCACGAGTTTCCGGAAAGCCGATTTTTTCGCTGGACATTGGTGGCGGCTTATTATCATCATGGAGAACTTTCCAGAGCTTATGATTTATATGCAGAATTACTGGAAGAGGTGCGACAACTCCCGACCAATAATCATTATAATGAAATTGTATGTTTGCTGCGCATGGCGGAGATTAAATATCAATTAAAAGATTATTTCGCGGTCGAGAAGTTAACAAGTGAGTTACTTTCCCTTCCCCTCTCTGAAGAAGTTCGAAAACGAACCCGTAAGAAACGAGAAAGAGCGCTGGAGTTAAAACAAAAAAGCGTAGTGGAATTGGCAAAAAGAAATGGAACCCATTCACAAGTGAGTGGTGGGATGGGGGAGTGAAGGGGAGAGAAGATCAAAGATCAAAGAGCAAAGATCAGAGAAGATCAAAGATCAAAGAGCAAAGATCAAAGATTAAAGAAAGAGGGAAGTGTAAAGAGCAAAAATTCAGGAGGGAGAG
>RFIL01000500.1 GCA_003695285.1 Calditrichota bacterium | reverse complement strand
TCACGGAGGCGCCATGCGTTATCTTCTTCATGCAGGCATTGGAATGCTATTAAGCATTTGTCTGCTGTTTGCTAACCCCCCGCAGCAGCGGGTATTGCGGGTGGGCGGACTGGAGTTATCTCCTTTCGGATATGGTTATATGGAAACCCAGCCCCACCAGCCGCTGGATTCCACCAATACCGGATTTGCCAACTATTACGCACGCATCTCATTGTGGATAAGCGGTATCACGGCAACCGGCGACACGCTGGTCAGCACCAGCGATGCCGGTATCAGCGGAAATGCGAATCGTTTTGTCCCGATGGAAATTTACCGGGATACCACCAATGTGCTGAACCTGCGGAATGTCCGCTTTACCACTATCTCTTTATACCAGGATACGGTTGCCGGCTGGCAGGTGGGACAATTTAATGTCGCCTTAAACGACCATTCCGCAGGTGTGCTGATGTACGAGATTCAATATACCGGCAAGCATGGAACTCTGACCAATGTGTATGCCGGCGTTCATTTTGATTTTGATGTACCCGATAACCAGAACCACGCCACCCCGGAAGATGATTTACTCAATAACCTGATAAGTGGATATCGCATCAGCGATACCAACAGCAACAGCGGGATGGATGTAAGCGCGGTATTTTCCCCACTCTACAAAAATTACTGGCAGCGGGATGACTCGCCGGCAACCATTCGGCAATTAGTGGAATTAATGACCCAAAACAATCCCGTGTCACCCCAGGGTGCTGCCGATTACCATTTTTATATTGGCAGCGGACCGTTTACGGTACAGGCAAACCAATCTGTGGTCCTACTGTATTTTCTGACACCTTACGGGCAGGGATTTAACAAATCCGCTTCCGGGTTCCCAGGCAGCCTTCAAAAGGGGTTGCAAACATTTATTCAGGATAAGCGTCTGGCAAGCATTCGGGAAACCGTTCTTCAAAAAGAAGATGGCGAAGGAGACATCCCCCTTACCTATCAACTCAGTCAAAACTATCCCAATCCCTTTAACCCTTCCACAGAAATTCGTTTTCAATTGCCGGAAGCGGGAGAGGTTCGACTGTATGTATATAACACCCTGGGGCAGAAAGTCGCTACGCTGATAAATCGCTTTTTGGAAGCCGGCAGTTACCGAGCAAGCTGGAATGGCAGGAATACGCAGGGAAAACCGGTCAGTTCCGGAGTGTATATCTACCGGATCAGCACCCCCGGTTTTCAGGCGCAGAAGAAAATGCTGTTAATCCGCTAACTTGCCAATGTTTTCAAATCCCAACCGGATCGTTTGAATCGATTGAAAAGAGGAGATTAAGAAATGCATACCTTGAAAAAATACATCCCTTTCTTGTTTATCAGTTGGCTGTTGGTTAATTTGCTTTACGCTGCGGAACGTCCCCCGGGCGGAGGCGGTCCGGGAGAATACTGGGTGCATTTTCAATATGACATCCATGTGGCAGACCCGGATGGAAACCCGCTGAGCAACATTGAGGTGCGCATGACCGCTGTGTATGGCTTGATGATAGGCGGAGACTGGCAATCGGAAACCGTCTCCACCACCGGATTTACCAACAGCACTGGCGATGCTCACCTGGATATCTGGGAGGAAGTGAGTAACTGGTATCCCGATAATTATCAATTCAGTTATATGTGGGCGGAGGTGATTGAAACTCCCGACAATGTAGTATCCACTTCAATAGGTGACCATAGTGATTATCCAACAGGAACTGCTCAGTTTGTACTAATTAATCCTGCTGATGATGAAAACGGCAATTTAATAATGGATGCCTACGAAACACCTCTGATCAATAAATTTAGCCCTACCCTTGTTTTAGATGCGGGCGATCAGGGGTTATCTCCTAAGTCAGTTGAAATAATGTTGGAATCGTCGCTTATATATGAAGATATCTATAGTGTAATAGGTCAAGAGTGGCATAATTCTTATAACTGGTTTCCCAATATAGATTTTTCTAATATAATGTCTGATGCAGGATTTCAAGGTAGTTGGGTAGTTGTATACCATCTCGATTTTCCAGGAGACACACCATCCGAATGGTTCCAATATTTTAATAGCATTAAAAATAATTATTCCAACACAATATATGCCCATCTTTTCATTGATAATCCCTACATTGTGATTCAATACTGGTTTTTTTATCCTTTTAATGACTTCATTAATAATCACGAAGGCGATTGGGAACATATCAATGTATTACTTGACTCACAAAATCCGTCCCAGGCAGAAATCGTTAGAGTAGATTATTATTTTCACCACTTTATATTAGAAAGAGAACAGCCTGGAATAGATTTTCATGTAGAAGATAATACTCACCCGGTTGTTTTTGTAGGTGGATATAGTACCATCTCCGATGGCTGGGGGTCTCATGGTTCCTATCCGATATTTGGACTTTGGCTTGCTGCTGCTTATGATCCGAATTACCCTCTTGAGGATGATGTTTATATTTCTGAGCTCGTAAGTGGTGATGGGGATTATTTAAAATACAATACTTTTCAATTAGTTTTGTTGCCCGAACCAGATCAAATAGACTATTCTGCAAATCCAGAGATGAGTTGGTTGGCTGCTCGGATTTATTGGGGACAAATGTGGGTACCTTCTCCCGGAGCAGAGGAATTACAAACCTTAAATGATTGGAAAACGTTTTTATCAACTATTACTCTTGGTATTTTGAATTTAGAATTACCCAATGATGTTGGCAATGCTCCACCTTGGGGACCAAAATGGAACCCCGGATGGAATCAAACAGGTGTAGTTGGTGATGTTTATGTTGAATATACTGAAACTCCTCCACCATTTCAGAACTGGAACCCTCCACAGGATCAACAAGAAGATGACTCTCAATTTTAAACGAAAAAAATCAAAACTATGTTAAAAATTTTTCTACCAAATTAAAGAGAAAAATGTCATGAGAACTATTTTTAAGATGCTCATCATTTTATTATTTTTCTCCAGCCTGAGTTTCTGTCAACAAAAGCGAATGGCTTCATCCCCAAATAGAATTTTAAAGAATTGGGTAAGTGCTCAAGTCGGAGAATTAGCCGGTTGGGGATTGACCGGATTAACACTCCGTATAGCTGAGGGGATTAATATTATCAATTTCAATTCTGAAAATAGTAGAAATAAAACTTATATATTTACCGGGGTGCTTGTCGGAAATTTTGCTGGAAATTACTTTTTAAAACGAACGGCTGATCAAAATGGAGAAACATTTATTAAAAATCTTTTTTTCTCCGCTACACCTGTTGTTCTATACGGTTTAATTGTACAACCCAAATTTAAAGATAACAGAAAAATTTGGGTGAAATATCGAGATGAAATTGGATTAATGTTAACATCAATGTTTCTCACCCCTATTTTATCAACTATTGGTAATGAGCTATTTAATAAAAACTTTATTCATACTACTGAGGGCACAGGTATTAAAGTCCAACTATATGCAACAACCAAAGAACGAACTCCTCAAATCGGAATGTTTTTCAGGTTCTGATTAAAGTGTATTCAACTTTGCCATTCACCATTTGTTTTAGGCTTGAAAATTAGTGTGGAGAGTTGTTACTAAACTGTCATTGACAAAGCTGTCTTTATTAATGAGATACGAGCCGGATATGAACATTGGCGTGGGGAACAATTAAGCTGTCCCCACGTAGATTCGAAGAAAACCGCATTTGCTATATGCTTGGTTTAGAGCAATGCTCTCATAATAATAGAGGAATAAATTTGATATACACTTTTTCAACGAGCTCTTTGTTTTGCTTTTCCAGAGGAAATACAATGCGTTATTTTCTTCTATTACTGATAGCATTAACTTTGTTCACCATTTCTACATCACACCTCTATGCTCAACATCCAATTGTAATGGATTTCAAAGGCGGATTAAACTTTTCCACCTTCCAGGGAAAGGATGCCGGAATTTATCATTTTAAGCCGGGATTCAACGGTGGTATTTTCATCGAAAAGTTATTTTAGAATCGATTCGGCGCCCCGTTCGATGAACCCCACGGCGCCAATGACGCCGGGCAGCAAGTTGCCAGCGGCGTCTATCTCTACCGCCTGCACTTTTCCCCCCTTCGAAGGGGGGACAGAGGGGGGATGTCCCAGACCCGGAAGATGATGCTGATGAAATAGCAAAGTAAGTTTTTAGACTTGCTCTGAAACTCGATGGAAAGCAACACTGACACCAAACCATAAAGCGCTCCCCGATATTGATTCCGGGAGCGCTTTTTCTCTCCTAAAATCCCACCCATCCCCGCGGTGATGCGCCTTTCTCAAAAAAAACTTCGGATACCTACTTGAATATTATCTCCTTTTTCGATATCATTTCTTATCCCTAAAAAACAGGAGGTCCCTCAAATGCGTGACGCGATAAAGCCTTTATCGGTAATACCGGGCGTCTTCACCTTCTTCTTATACTTCCTTATTTTTACCCAACCCGGATTTTCTCAGATGCCGACCAAAAGTCTCTTCCATGTTCATTTTAATCATCCCCCCGACACCTTTTATGTGGATGGGAAACCTATGCAGGTGGTTCCGGGAGAAAAATACTCCATTCAACCCGGGCCCCATACCTTCAAGGTGGTAGCAGATTGCTTTTATCCCATTGAAAAAGTGATAGATGTCAGGCCCGGACACGTCAAATATATTCCTTTTAAGTTGAGGCATTACATGACCATTGAAAAACGCCAGTTTAATTACTTGAGATGGATAAACTATTTTACCGGAGCCAGCGGAGTAATTGCCAGCGGCGCATCCTCTACCGGGTTAAAATATATCCTGCCGCTTCATCTGGTGGGATTGGCTGAATTCTGGGGATGGCATCATACCCAGGAGAAGCATTTTGACACCTGTACAAACATCTACAACGGCAAGCTGTATCCTCCGGCATTTTTTCAACTTTTTCTGGGACTGGCCTCCATGGCAAAGAGAGAAATTTCTTTCGAAACAGAAGGACAGGTGGAAAAAGTATTTCGAACGCCGGGCGTTCCCTATGTCTTGCGCTGGCTAACCCAACAACAGGTTCGCTTCAACCCCAACTCTCGCTTTCTCTCCAATTATGGCTTTACAGTAGGGGCACATCTAAACATCAGTTCTCTGCTCACTTTTTCCGTTTCCACCAACCTCTACCCATTTGCCGCAACGGAATTTGAAGTCTCGGATTCCTTACGCTTTTACATGAACACCGGTAGCCGAACCATTAAAGAAAATGCGTTCCTGTATCTGCTGAATGCCGACGCACATATCACCGTATATAAAAAAATCAACCAACAATTGTCGCTATCACTGGGAAGATACTGGAGCAACAAGATCAGCGGAAATGTGGAAGTTCCCTTAACCATGCCGGACATTCAGCCCTTGCAGGATTCTACCGCCACCATTTCCTATGATTATTCCTTCCAGGCAAAAGGATTGCGGGTTGGGTTCCAGTATCAGTATCAAATTCGCCGGAACCTTTCCTTCATGCTCCATTATTTTTACCATTTTACCAGCACCTTTAATGTGAATAACTCGGAAAGGAAGCGAACCCTCTTTTTTGTCAATGTCGGGATTCGTTATGGGTTGGTCTCTATTTAAGACAAACCACAGAGACCACGGAGATGAAGAAAAAGAGGGGAAAAATCGCAAAAGATACCCGCAAATCCATATGATTCTCGGGAATTGAATTGTGTTGAATATTTTCCATTGGTAGAATCTATACACTCAGAATAATGGCGCTGACCTTTTTACTCTGTGCGCAGGGATGGATAGTTACCCCGGTGTTAAGAAAGTTCAACTGGAAAGTGCTCTGATTGTAGATTTGTCAAGGGAAACCGGCTCTCAAGCGGGACGATTTCCCCAATAAAATTTCATATACAGTGTACTGGAAATTCTCATACAAGGTATCCAAGGAGGAGTTTATGGCAAACACAATCGTTATGATACACGGGATGTGCTGCGGTGGATGGTGCTGGGAGAATTACCAATCATTTTTTGAAGCACAGGGGTTTCAGTGCCTGACTCCCACCCTGAGATACCACGACATGAATCCGGAGGCATCGCCCGATCCCCGACTGGGCAGCACCAGTCTGCTGGATTATGCGGCAGACCTGGAAGCGCTTATCCGGGGATTGGATGAGCCACCGATCATCATGGGGCATTCCATGGGAGGGTTGTTGGCACAGATATTGGGCAGCAGAGGTCTGGGCAGGGCACTGGTGCTGATAACCCCGGCCTCTCCTGCTGGTATCCTGGCGCTACGCTTCTCGGTGATCAAATCATTCAGTGAAGCCCTGAGCCGCTGGGGATTCTGGAAGAAACCTCAACGACCCTCTTTTCGGATGGCGGTGTATGGGTTACTCCACCGATTACCCGAACCCCAGCAACGGGAGATCTATCAAAAAATGGTTTATGAATCCGGGCGAGCGGCGGCGGAGATCGGCTTCTGGTATCTGGATCCTCACCATGCCAGTCGGGTGGATGAAACGAAAATCACCTGCCCTGTGCTGGTGTTGGGGGCAAAGGAAGATCGGGCCACCCCGGCAGCGGTGGTACGCAAGGTGGCACGAAAATATCAGCACGTGGCAACCTACAAAGAGTATGAAGACCATGCCCACTGGTTGCTGGCCGAACCGGGCTGGGAAACCATCGCCGGCGATATTCTGCACTGGCTGCGAGAGAAAGGAGTTGTTATCACATCTTAGTTTCCAGGCTTTCCCCCATGCAGGAAAAAATTGGTCGAAAAACTCCTTGACAAATAGGATTCAATCCTATATAATAGCACATCATAATTCAGGGTTGTTCTTATGTAGTTTGATTCCCTAAGAGAAGAGTATGGATCACGACTTTAAAAAGTTTGAAGAAATTTGTCGTCAGCATAATATGAAGATCACCCCCCAGCGGGTGGCCATCTACAAAGCCCTCCTGGATTCCCGGGACCATCCTTCGGCGGTTACCATTCATGAGCAGATCAAAAAAATGTTCCCCAACGTTTCCCTCGATACCGTGAACCGAACCCTGCTTACGTTCTCGGAAATCGGGCTGGTGCAAATTGTGGAAGGCCGCGGCGATCCCAAACGGTTCGATCCCAACTTGCAGCCGCATCATCATTTCCGCTGTGTCAAATGTGGGGAGATCCTCGATTTTTACTCGGATGAGTTTGATGCCCTGGAAATTCCCGAG
>RFIL01000079.1 GCA_003695285.1 Calditrichota bacterium | reverse complement strand
TCCAATCCGGTTCATACCCGAGATGTTTTTGTGAACCGTGAAACGGTATTCAGAACGGTAGGGTCTACCCGGATACGCTTGAACTTATTGCGTTCCGCTACCCAGAATCTGGACTTCGTATTGCAAAGTGGATTCGATTATTACTCCCAGTTTAACATGGTTTTTTCACCACCTGAACTTCAGTTTGAGCGCAATAGTGACCAGCCCGGCCATTCACTGGATGGAGAAACCCGGAATTTAAATACCAATTTGTATTTGAATGTAACTCATCTTTTTGGAATGGAAAACAAGGTGTTTTTCCGCACCTCTGCCGGTTTACAGTTTGAAAATCAGGAGTTGAACAATACGCTGGCGGAAGCTCGTGCGGTGACCGTTACTCAAACCCACGTGGATCAGGCGGGTGCGGTGAATGTCTTTCAGGATGAACGGAAACAATTTGACCGTGGCTTTTATGTTCAGGAAGAAGTGGATGTTCAGGGTAAGTTATTCCTGACCGCAGGGGTCCGTGGAGATGCCAGTAGCTCGCATGGAGATACAGATAAATTCTTCCTCTATCCCAAAGCCTCTGCTTCTTTACGCCTTTCTCAGTTTGATTTCTGGGAAGGGATGGAATCCTTTTCCAATGAATTCAAAATTCGTTTAGCCTATGGAGAGACCGGAAATTCACCGCCTCCGGAAGCGAAATACATTTCACTGGATCCCCGGAATATCGATGGAAACAGCGGGGTGGTTTTTAATACCCGTAGAGGAAATCCGAACATTAAACCGGAGCGAACGAAAGAAATCGAAACCGGGTTTGATGCCACCCTCTTTCAGGGTAAGGGGTTGTTTGAATTTACCTACTATCGTCAGAATATCAGTGATTTGATTTTGACACCTGATTTACCCCCTTCCTCTGGTTTTACAGAAGAATTTATCAATGGCGGTGAAATGAAGACTCAGGGGGTGGAAATTTCTCTGGGTGCCACTCCACTGAACCGTCAGAATCTGCGCTGGACCACCCGGGTGAACTTTTACAAAACCAGTTCCGAAATTACCCAGCTTTCTGTGGACCCCTTTAATATTGGTGGATTTGCGACATTTCTGGGAACCTATCGAATTCAAGTTGGCTGGTCTCCAACTTCTATTGTTGGGGCAGAAAGGAATCCCGATGGTAGTTTTGTGAAACTGGGTGATGAAACTCCGGATTTCGAACTGGGATTTAATAACCGTTTCAAAGTTGGTCAGTTTGATCTGGGATTTCATCTACACTGGAAAAAAGGTGGTGAAGTCATTAATCTGGGTAAATTGATTACTGATCTCGGTGGTACCACAGAGGATTATGATACCGGCGCGGCATCAGAACGGCTCGGATTATTGGGAACAAAAACATCTCCCTATATTGAAGACGGTTCCTATATCAAATTGCGAGAAGCTTATATCTACTATACGCTGAGCAAGAAAGCATTAAAAGGGCTTTTTGGCGATAATGTGGATTATTTGAAGATAGGGGTCACCGGACGAAATATCTTTATGATTACCGATTATACCGGATATGACCCGGAAGTCAGTCAGTTCGGTAGCGTACCTATTGGTCGTTCAGTGGATACCATCCCCTATCCGTCTTCTCGAAGTTTTTACTTTAATTTATCATTCGGTCTGTAAAAGAAAGAAAGGAACTTGAATATGAACATAAGACATATTTTTAAGGTCAGCTACATGGGGAGCATGGTCATTCTGCTTTTTCTGTTACTGGCAGGATGTCACGATCTGGATTTTCCCAATCCCAATGCTCCGATTGTGGATGATGTGCCGGATCAGGCACTGGTCTCCGGTGCTGAAGCAGGCATGAGAGTCGATCATGCTATTTACTTACGGGTCGTGGGTTCCCTGGGTAGAGAAGTCTACTATTTTGAACCTGCAGACCCCCGTTACACCGGTAATTTATTACGTGGAACACCGGATCCCGGAGGTTTCCTGGTGCTTCGTCCCTGGAGTGGGCGTTATGCAGTGATTCGGGTTTGCAACGAATTGCTCAACCGGGCGGATCAGGCCGGTGGAGCTACCGGTGCCGGAATACGTGGATTTGCCAAAACAATCAAAGCCTACCAGCTTCTGTTGAACCTAAACTACATGGATGAAAACGGGATCAAAATTATCCAATCGGATGATATCAACACCCCGTTTGCTTCCAAAACGGAATCCTTAAATGAGATTGTGAAGTTGCTGGATGAAGCGAACACTGACCTGGCGAATGCCGGAGGTAGTTTCTCCTTCGAGCTGTCCAGTGGATTTAGCGGCTTTGATTCTCCTTCCACCTTTGCCAAATTTAACCGCGCTTTACGGGCCAGGGTGGCCGCTTATATGGAAGATTGGCAGGGGGTTCTGGATGCCCTGAATGGCTCTTTCATCGATCCCTCCGCTTCTCTCCGTTTAGGGGTTTATCATGTGTACGGAACCGCTCTAAATGATCAGACCAACGAGATTTTTGAAAATCCGGAAGCCCCTTTTGTGAAACTGATGGCTCATCCCTCATTCCAGACCGATGCCGAACCCGGTGATTTGCGTTTTTCATCGAAGGTCGTGGTTCGGGATCTGGATGAGAATAATGTGCCTGACACCACCGTATTCGATGATCTCTCCAGCACGATGGGTGTAACGATTACCAGCGGTTCCACAGACCCTTTCCCCATTATTCGAAACGAGGAGCTGTTGTTACTGCGAGCGGAAGCGAATATCCAGCTTGGGAATTTGAGTGCGGCTGAAGCTGACATTAATGTGGTAAGAAACGCGGCCGGTTTGGGTAGCGTTACCTTAACCGATCAGGCCAGCGCCATTGATCAATTACTGCATGAACGCCGCTATTCCTTGTTCATGGAGGGGCATCGCTGGGTAGATATGCGTCGCTATGGACGTTTAAATCAATTGCCGGTGGACCGACCCGGGGATGTGGTACTGGATAAGATGCCACGACCGGAAACTGAATTACCGGAAGGATAAACAGGAAAGACTGCTTCCTTTTCATGGTTTATAAACTTGTTAACCCGCAGAGAATCATTCTCTGCGGGTTATTTTTTTGCAGACCCGGAACTGTTATGAAATCACCTCTTGTTTGTGTTCATCCCATTTTTTTCGTACAATCATTTCTCTAGTATCCGAAAATAGGAAAATCGATGTTTACAGGAGGATCAACAGAATTAATGCATTCACCTTCGGAAAAAACTAAAAGCTGGAAAATTTACCTGCGGATTCTATCTTATTTAAAACCGTATGCTCGGCAGATCGTTCTGGTTTTTATTTTCAATTTTTTCTTTGTTATCTTCAGCACCCTATCCGTGTGGATGGTAGCGCCTGTCATCAGTGCTCTTTTTCAGGAAAAACCCGCCGCTGAAAAAGTCGTGGAAAAGTCAGAGGTTACCCCCGGGGAAACGGAACAACCCAGTCTCTGGAATATTAATGCCTGGTTGAAAGCCAATGTCCAAAAATGGCTTTCCCGGGGAGATCGCATCGAGACTCTGGAATGGCTGTGCCTGTTTATCTTCCTGACCTTCTTTTTGAAAAATCTTTTCGCCTTTCTGGAATTTTACTGGGTCAGTTATGTGGAACAAAAGGTCATTAAGGACATCCGCGAACAACTGTATACTCATGTGATCCACCAGCCATTGAGTTTTTTTCAGCGCTATAAAACCGGGGAGTTAATCAGCCGCATCACCAATGACATTAACGCTGTTAATGTGGCTGTAAACCGAAGTTTTACCAAAATCATTCGTGATCCCATCCTCATCCTTCTGTTTATGGCTATTTTGTTTACCATTAGCTGGCAATTAACTCTGGTGGCGTTATTGGTGTTTCCTATCAGCGGTGGTTTAATCCAGAAAATTGGACAGAGCTTAAAACGAAAAAGCCGACGGGTTCAGGAGCGCATTTCTGATATTACAGCAGTCCTGCAGGAAGCAATTTCCGGGATAAAGGTGGTTAAAGCATTTGCGATGGAAAAATATGAGGATACCAAATTTCGCACTAAAACCGAAAATTATTTTAGAGCAGTGCTGCGTCAGGTGCGGTTGAATCGGCTCTCACGACCCCTCTCCGAAACCCTGGGGGTGGGGGTGATGGCGGTGGTTTTATGGTACGGGGGAAGATTGGTGCTCCAGGGACAATTGCTCTCCTCTGAGGATTTCATCCGTTTTATCATTATCCTGTTTTCCGTGATGGACCCCATCAAAAGCCTGGGTGAGCTTAACAACAACATTCAAATAGCCCTGGCATCCGGTCAACGCATTTTTGAAATTCTTGATACCCCCATTACCATCACCAGTCGCCCCAATGCCATAAAAAAGACTTCTTTCGATCATGAAATACGCTATGAAGGGGTGACATTCCGTTATTCTCCTGATGGTGAAGATGTTTTGAAGAATATTCATCTGGTGGTGGAAAAGAACCAGAAGATAGCTCTGGTGGGCAGTAGCGGTGCCGGAAAAACCACTCTGGTGAACTTGCTCCCAAGATTTTACGATGTGACCGAGGGAGCTATCTTGATAGATGGCGTTGATATCAGAGATATTTCCCTGCCTTACCTGCGCAGATTAATGGGGATTGTCACCCAGGAAGTCATTCTGTTTAATGACACAGTGGCCAATAATATTGCCTATGGTATGCTGGATTATTCCCGAGAGGAGATAGAACGAGCTGCCCGGTTAGCGAATGCCTATGAGTTTATCATGGAATTACCTCAGGGATTTGATACGGTGGTGGGAGAACGCGGAATGCGACTATCCGGTGGACAACGCCAGCGTATCTCAATTGCCCGGGCGATCCTTAAGAACCCACCCATTCTCATTTTTGATGAAGCCACCTCCTCTCTGGATTCAGAATCAGAGTTCTTAATTCAGGAAGCAGTGGAAAATCTGATGCGCGAAAGGACGGTGATCATGATTGCCCATCGTCTGTCATCCATCATCCATGCCGATAGAATTATCGTTCTGGAAGAGGGAAGCATTGTAGATGAGGGATCTCATGAAGAACTGCTTTCACGCTCTGAACGCTATCGATATTTGTATGAATTGCAGTTCACTACATAAATTGTGGAACATGATTTGATAAGATATTGAGATCGATGACCGGTTGTTCTATGAACATATTGTTTTTAAATAGTATAGGAAAAGATGTTTGGGGTGGTGGTGAGAAGTGGATGCTCCTTGTGGGGGAAGGCTTAACCGGTCGGGGTCATAAAGCTTATTATTCCGGAAGGGAAGGTTCATTGTTCCTTCGCCGATGTGAAGCAACCGGATTTCAGACCCTTCCATTAACTGTTGGCAGTGATTTTAGTTTACCAACTATCTGGAAAATAGCCAGTTCCATCAAGGAAAAGTCAATTTCAGCGATTATTGCTAATTTTAATAAGGATGTTCGTCTGGCAGGTTTGGCTGCTAAAATTTCCGGAAATCCGATTGTGGTAGCCAGAAATGGATTACCCATCTTGTATAATAATTGGCGTTATCGGTTGACCTATCGCTGGTTGGCAGATGGTATTATCACCAATACCTCGGCGATACGGGAAAAATATTTATCGTACGGTTGGATTCCGGAACACTTTGTAAAAGTGATTCATAACGGGATTGAGCTACAACGCCCGGAGTCGGTTGATAAAGATACCCTGCGTCAGGAATTTCACCTCCCTCGGGAGGAACGTCCAACGGTGGGAATTTTCGGGAGGTTGGTAGAGCAGAAACAACACCTGATTTTTCTGGAGGTTGCCAAAAATGTTCTTAAAGAATTTCCTGAGGCTATTTTTCTGGTCGTTGGTGATGGTCCGTTAAAAAATGATATCCAGGAGTATGCCCGGGAATTAGAAATTCTGGACAACGTGTACCTATTAGGCAGACAGGACAGGGTGCTGGAGCTGTATGGTTTATGTGATGTTGTGTTGCTTACTTCTCTTGATGAGGGGCAGCCCAACGTGGTGCTGGAGTCCATGTTAATGGGCACCCCGGTGGTTGCCTTTGATGTTGGGGGAGTGGCCGACATCATTACCTCAGATCAGAATGGGATACTGGTACCCCCCAATGATATTTATCTCATGTCTCAACGAGTCAAAGAATTGTTGTTTTTCCCGGAATTGAGAGAGATGTTGGGAGTTCAGGCAGAAAAGACCATTCGGGAAGAATTCCCTCTCCAAAAAATGATAGAAGAGGTGGAGCTATATTTACAAACCCTACAACAAATGAAAAAAGGAGAGCATCATGGCAGGTAAGATTCGGGTACTGGTTGCCAAACCCGGGTTGGATGGACATGATAGGGGAGCCAAAATAGTAGCCTCAGCCCTGCGGGATGCCGGGATGGAGGTGATTTACACCGGGTTGCGTCAAACGCCGGAAATGATTGTCAATACCGCTCTACAAGAGGATGTGGATGTGATCGCCCTCAGCATACTCTCCGGAGCCCATATGACCCTCTTTCCTCGAGTTCTGGAATTAATGCGAGAGAAGGGGCTTGACGATGTATTGCTCACCGGCGGAGGGATCATCCCGGAAGATGACATGAAAGAACTGGAGAAAATGGGTGTAGGAAAATTATTCGGACCGGGTACCGATACCCATGAAATTGTTCAGTACATTCAGGATTGGTATCAGCAACATCGTTCCGTAAAAAAATGAGGACATTGGGGGGTAAGATGAAGATTGAGGAACCCGCATTTTATCACTCCAAAATTCCGGATTGGCCGGAAGGGGAACGTCCCCGAGAAAAACTGATGCAATTGGGGCCGTCGGTCCTCACAGATGCTGAATTGTTAGCCATTCTTATTCGAACAGGAACATCCAAACAAACAGCTCTCGATTTAGCAAAGACATTACTCACCCGTTATGGAAATCTCCAGCAGTTGTCCGCTCTCGACTATAAAGAATTTTTCCGTTTGAAAGGTATTGGTCCGGCTAAAGCCGTTACTTTGATTGCTGCATTTGAAATTGGACGTCGCCTGGCCAGTCTGCCCCGGGATAAAAAAGTAAAAGTAAATGGTCCGGAAGTCGTTTTCAAATATTATGAACCGTTGTTGGCGCATTTAAAAAAGGAACAATTCCTGATTTTAATCCTTAATAGTGCCAATGTGGTCATGCGAGATGTAAAAATTAGCGAAGGAACCCTGAATGCCTCGCTGGTGCATCCGAGAGAAGTGTTTAAGGAGGCAATCCTGGAATCCGCTGCAAGTATTATTCTGGTTCATAATCACCCCTCAGGAGAAGTTGAACCTTCCCTGGAAGATCGCAATATTACCCAGAGGTTAGTAGAAGCCGGGAAACTCATGGATATCCCGGTGCTGGATCACGTCATTATTGGTTATCGTCGATATTTCAGTTTTCGGGAAGCCGGCTTAATCAGTGAATAAACTTGAGGAGGTGAATGATGAGGACGATATTCCTGTTGTTATTATGCCTGTTGACGGGATTTCTGTATTCCCAACAATATCCCTGGTTGAGTGAGTATGATACAACCAATGCTCTTCTGAATCGGATTCAACCACCGCCTCACTTTGAACGCCTCAAAACCCGGCCGGGCTCATTTGCTTATTGGCTGCAGCGAATTCCTTTAAAACCGGGACATCCCATGGTTTATTTATATAATGGAATAGAAAAGCCGAATCAGAGTGTTCATTATGCTGTGGTAGATATTGATGTTGGGCATCAGGATTTACAACAGTGCGCCGATGCCATCATTCGCCTTCGAGCTGAATATCTATATTCCCGTAAACGTTACGATGCCATACACTTCAACTTTACCAGCGGCGATCGGATTGATTTTATGAATTGGGTAAAGGGCTATCGCCCGGTTGTGAGAGGGGAGGCGGTCAACTGGTTGCGTTCCGGAATTACCGGAGCATCTTATGACAATTTTAAACAATATTTAAATATCATTTTTACCTATGCCGGTACTTTGTCGCTCAGTGAAGAACTTCAACCAGTAGAAGATGTTCAGGATATGAAAATCGGAGATGTCTTCATCCAGGGGGGCACTCCCGGGCATGCGGTATTAGTCGTTGATATGGCCCAGAATCCTGATACCGGTAAAAAAGTGTTTCTACTCCTGCAGAGCTTTATGCCTGCCCAGGATATGCACATTTTGGTGAATCCTGTGGATAGCCAGATAACTCCCTGGTATTCACTTGATTTCGGCGATACCCTGGTGACCCCGGAGTGGACCTTCTATCGCACGGATTTAAAGCGATTTTAATAACTGTTCAATCACCTGATTTAAGACATACCAGCTCTTATGGGCTACCGTGCCATCTACTCTCATGCCTGCAGAAATCTGAGCCCAGGGATGGATAAGATCCCGATATTTTCTTAAAGAAGTGTGGAACGAACGGGGACTGAGAGTAATCCACTTTTGCTCAATTGAGGCAATGATTAACTCACTAAGGCTCCATAAATGGAGCGGTTTAGGCCGCCCTTTTTTATCCCGTGGAGCTCGGGTAGAACGATAAATTTCTTTCTCGTTTTGGTTGACACGTGCCAGTAAGAGAGCCTCCAGAATGCTCCCCATTATAATCAATGCCGAGAGATATGCTCCGGCATTGAGACATCTCTGCACTTCTTTCCAGCGATAGATGATGACCTTTTCCAGGTTGGGTAAGGCGGTGGTGAGTTGCTCAATTTTCTGGGGAGGTAAATCCGCAATATTCCAATCCAGAATACCCTTTTCGAACAATCGTTTTACCGTCTCACAATAAATCACCAGGGTTTTCAAAGATTGAGAAATGTCCTGGGAGGCAAACACCGGCTCCCTTTCCAACCGGTTCAATAGATAGTCGGTTTGAGGTGTTAATAATTGGAGGACAACCTCTAACTCGAGCTTTTTCTGATGAACTGCGCTAAAATCGGAATATTTCTCTATCGCCAGAGAGCCGTCGTTATTTTTTAACTCGCTTAACAATTGGTCTATATTCTTTCGTAAGTCTTTCATCTTGCTCACTGTTTTTATTGTTCATAAACCATCACTGATTTTAACCCGGGAAAAAATATGTAATCGCTATTTCTATCTTCGTCAATTTCCCTGTGATGTAAACTCCTTGCTAACAACATAATGATTATCGCCGATTATTATTATGAGCTTTACAGGGAAGATAAAAGCTCAAAAAATAAACTCAAGGATGAGAAAATGACGTCGTTTGAGTTCATAGAAAGTACACCGTTAAGAACTTTTGAATTTGTCCTTGAACATTATTTTCGGGTATCCTTCCCCGCATCCTTAGAAAAATATTGTCAGATAATCAATCAACAGTCCGCTGCAGTCCGGGAACATCTTGCCCGGGTATCCCCCTATCCCGACATTATCGAATTGTTAGTAAATGATCGTGATCCATGGGTTCGAAACGCAGCACGGAATAATCCATACTGGCAGTTTGTGGGTCAGTATAAGGCATTACTTAAAATGACCGCGGAAGATAAGCTTCAGTTTGTAGAGAGAGAAGATTTTCGGAGCTTATTGGTTTTCATCATTTATGAGACAGATATACGGATTTTAAAAGGGGTCTTTGAAAATCCCACCATATCCTTGCAAATGTTGACAATGTTGAAAAATTACCTGATTCAACGGGGGGTAGGGGATAAGGATGGAGAAATATTACAGCTGGTTGAGAATATCATTTCTGTCAAAAAACAACGGCTGGTAAAGGTGGCCACCATTCATAGTGAAAGCAATCAGCATAATCCGGAAACTTCCATTGCCTTCATCCTTCAATATCTGCTGGATGAGGATCCCATTGTTGTGGAATGTATTGTAAATGCAATGGAGAAATATTCGATTTCTGAGTTTGAACAGTGGTTGTTCCAACCTGAACCCTTCGAAGCGGTGAACAATACCTCAGCCTTTTTTTTATGGCAAATTTTAATCAAGTTGAGAGAGCTAATATCAGCCGTTCGAACTCCGAATAAACAGAAACTTAAACTTCTCTTACAGGGGCATCCCGAAACCTCTGAGCTGATCCTCTTGATTAAACGTCGAATGATTTTATTACTGGAGAAATGTGCCAATAACCTCGATGATGAAGATTGTTTTGTCACCCTTGTAAATGCCTATCTGGAAAGGGATCCTGAAATTCTGGAATGTGTCACCCAGGTATTAACGCTGGAGGAACTTTTCTCTTTAATCACGGATGAAAGTTTTTCTAGCACCCTGGCCACTCGTGCCCTTCAAATCTTGAAGCATCACCCTTCTTCAAAGGTGAAACAACAACTGGCAGAAATTTTTGTTCTCTTACATGAAAGAGCTCGCAAGAGATTAAAAGAGATGGAAATGTCTATCAATGCTATCTTTGATATTATCACCTCCTATGTGGAAGAGATTGGAGAAGCTTTTCCCTCATTAAACATCGATCATTTACAGAGTTTTCAGTTTCTCTATGAAAATATCCGTCAGTTAATTGAGCTTCCATATAGTCTTTTTACACATCATGGTGAAGTATCCAGTCCATCTGAAGAAGCAGATGAAAATTTCCAAAAAGCAAAGATATTCTGGAAAGCTACCATTGGACAATATCTTGGCAGATTGAAAGAATTAGACGAATTACTGCAAAGTGTCTGGTTGCTCATTTTACCAAAGAACTTCTCACATCTGGAATTTTTAAGTGAGATAAATGCCACTCTAAGAGATTTAGAGCTTGCCTATAAACAACGGGTTGGTTGTCATCTACGGATTTCCTGTCAGGGGTGTTTGAAGCGTACCTGTGCTGCAGAACGTTTCCTTTTGCAGAATGAATTTTTCTTAGCGGAACTTAATGATTTCTTAGAGGAAGAGATTCTCATTAAAGAATGTCAGGTATAACCTCCCACGTAAGATACTTCTGGAAAAGAGCAGTGGGAAACATCCTTTGAAGACGGATAAAAAAAAGCCGGCTAAAGAGCCGGCTGATACTTCCCTGAAATAAAGATAAATCTAGATTCAGACTTATCCATCCATCAACTATAAAGCAGATTTTAGTTCTTTTCCGGCTTTAAACACCGGAACCCGGCGGGCGGGAATCTGAATAGTTTCATTGGTTTGAGGATTTCTCCCCTGACGTGCGGCACGTTCTTGAACTTTAAAGCTCCCAAATCCGACCAAGTTCACCGAGCCACCACGTTTGAGTTCCTCAGTTACGGTTTCTAAAAAAGCTGCCAAAAATTTTTCAGCATCTTTTTTGGACGAATCCGTTTTCTGAGCGAGGGCGTCAATTAATTCCTTACGATTCATGTAAACCTCCTGGTATTGTTGATAAGTGAATTAGTAGGCGCAAAAATATCTGAAATTATAAAGACAAAGTCAAGAAAAATATGCTGAAACCCTTAAAAATTAAGCCTTAGATGCAATTTGAGTGGAAGAGGTTAAGAGGAGGATGGAATGCCGATGAAAGCATCCCATCCACGCGGGGGAGGAGATCATGCTATGAAAAATTATCGGGGCGTAAATTGTTTAAGAACTCTCGGAGTTCTCTACTTTTTAACAGACGCTCCGCTACTTCATTTAACACATCGTCCTGATCGTAAAAATTTTCTGCAATGCGTTGGCGTATCAAATCTATTCGTTCAGGGGTCAAACTTGATCCTGTTTTATTCAATTGTTTTGCCTCATCAGAAAGTTCCAGTTTGTCAGTTTCACTGTGCTGTTTCTGTGCCTGTTTCGCCATCTTTACCCGGTCAACGCTCACAATGTAACCAAAATTTTCCAGAGAATTAATCTTCATCTTCTTATGTACCTGTTAATATGTTTTAGAGATAATTTTTTGTTGATTCACTTGTTTTTCAAAATTTTTCAAAAATCGTAACCCTTTATTTCCATTTAATATATGCTTTAATAACTCATCTTTCCTACGTTTTATAATATCGTAAACTTCAGTGTTTACTTTAGTTACTTTTTTTAAATGTTTGTGCAATTGATCACGAATATTGTCTTTTGAGTTTTGAAGATCAGGCTCCGTTTTATCGCTTTCGGGTATCGGATGAACAAATCGTTTTAATGCCTCGATAGTTTCTCCACGTCTTTCTAAATGTTGTTGAAAAACATTCCATTCACCCCTGGTTGCCGCCTGATATAATTCATCTGTGCTCTTTGATAAACGAGTTATCAGCGATAAAAGTTCTTCCTGTTCTGATCCGGATAGCGTTTCCTTTAAGCGCAATTTAGAGTTTGACATTTAACTCCCCTGTATCCTTTGCCGTCGTCTGTTGTAAATGTTTTAATGATTGATATAACTGTTCAAATTCTTCCGGCGGAACCTTTCTTACCACTTCATCTGTAACCGGATCTTTAATGAGCATAAAAATTTTACCCAGGTCTTCATTGACCTGAAATTCAATGCGGATTCGAGAGCTCTTTAGTTTTTCGCCAACCATTTTAACCAGTTCAAACAAATTCTCTCGCTCCTGTTCACTACCCGTCTCTACCTTCTTTCCCTCTGATTGCCTGGATTCTTGAACCATCTCCTGTCGTTTGCTTAACAATGACTGGAGATGTTCCAGATCTTTCACTTTCACCGTCACATTCTCCCGAGGAGATTCCGGTGATTGATCCTTGGCATAGGGAGTAGAGCTTTGTAAACCTGAGGTGTAATTTAATTGGGTCACTTCCATGTGATCACCCCCTAACTCTCCGTTATTTTATTAACCGGTTAATGATGATATAAAATTCGACTGCATTTGAAACTGAACATATGCAGCCTGTAGTTGAGAAAATTGTTGACGATAACTCTCCATCTTCTTGTCGATGGATTTTCGCATCTGCTCGATTCGATTGTTGATCCGATCAATATTATTTTGCAGAACATCTTTTCGCTTCTCGATGATACCGTCACCCTTGCTCATTTCATCCAAAATCGATTCCAGCCGGGGAGCAAAACCATCGGAAGAGTTGAACAATTGTTCCACCTGGGAAAGATTATCGGTAATCATATCTTCCAGTTTATCACTGTCCGATATGGAAAGTTTACCATCTTTCCCGATGGAGATACCCAGATCGGTCAGAAGAGTAGGATCTCCTGCTGCCAAACCAGTAACGGCACTTCCCATGGCCTGGCGCATCTGCAATCGCAAATTGGTGATGGAGAAATCTCCACTAAAGGCAGATCGTTCATAAGTACTGGTATTCACTGCAGTATTGGTAATGATGAAGTCCAATACATCATTATAGGCATTGATAAATTCTTCTATCTTACTCTTAATGGTTTCAACATCGTTGGAAACATTAATGGTTACGTCTTGTTCACCGGTTGCTTGAGTCTTATGGAGAGTGATTGTTAACCCTTCAATCGCGTTATCCAGGGTGTTGGAATTGCTGGAAACACTGATGCCATCAATGGTTACCAATGCATTTAGTTCGCTGCTATCATAGATGTAACCGCCGTTGGTGCCACTAGCCTGGACAGAATCATTCAGTCCCAGGGTGGAGAGGAGGGTTCCACTGGTATCGCTGAGTGTCATCTCATAATCTGCACCGGTTTCCTCACTGGTGAACACCAGACGTCCGGTGGTATCACTATCTTGAATCACCGATGCGCGAATACCAACGTTTGATGTATTATTAACCGCTGTAACAATATTATTTAATACCGTTTCGTTATCCTCTCCGGCGGCAATATCTACACTGACCGAGGTTGTTGTCCCATTCACCGTCACATCGAACGTATAAGTTCCCGCGCCCAGAGTGGAGGAAATGTCGGTACCGGTCAGAGTATACTGATTAGATACGACCTTATCAGCTTTGGCTAATTGAGAAACAAAAAGGGTGTGACTGGTTACAACCGCTGTTGAAGAGGCTGTTACCGTTGCCACGGTTTCATCGGAGCTGGTCGCCGCTTTTTTCCCATAGATCGAAAGGGTACCGCTTTGTTTAAGTTCGGATACCAGAGAATTTAACGAGGAAATTTTCGATTTCAGATCATTAAACAGGGAAATGCGATTGTTGAAAGTTTCTATTCGGGCTTCAAGGGTCCGAATAGGCCTTTCTTCCAGTGTCCGAAAATTTTCCAGTAATAGTTCTATGTTACTGTTTACTTGAGAAATCATTGTTTCTCACCTCGCTGAATTATTAACACAGTAGTTCCTCCCACAGATTGAACAAGGAGGAACAGAGACTGTGAAAAATGTGTCTTTTTGCATTCATCGTACCCTTACATTAAGCTAAGTTAAAGGCTTTGGCCCAGGTTTCACGCAATTCCGACAGTATGTGTATGGGCTCTTTGGTATTCCCTTTATACAAGCAATCCTGACAGTATCGATAGAGCTTAAAAAGTCCCAGTGCTTCTTCTTGGTATTCAAAATTCAGGGCAGAAATCAATTCCGTAAGCACCAGATTCGCTTTCTCAAAGTCGTTTCTGCGAATCGAGAGAATGCCCAGGTCGTAGAGTTTCAGTATCAGTTCTTCAGGTGTTGCGTTAAGAATCACATTCTGTTGATACTGATTAATGCCCTTTTGTGCATTCATGCTTTTATAAGCTAAGGCTGTTTCCATCGAACACTCCTTGTTGAAATTGGTTCACCATTACGTCCTCTATCTTGCGTGTTGAGAAAGAAAGTCGCTATCTTTCTCCATTACCGGAACAGCTGCAGGATGTTTTGTGGTGCAGAGTTGGCCTGAGCTAACTGGATGGTTGCCGTTTGTTGCAGGATTTGCAACTTGGTGATTTCCAGTTGTTCTTTGGCGATGTCTGCATCCATAATCCGGCTCGCAGCTGCATCGGTGTTTGTAATGGCGACCTGGAGTGTTTGTTCCTTTACATCCAGCCGTTGTATCAAAGACCCGATTTTCTGAAGTTCACTACTGACCGTTGAAATCGCATTGTCAAGACTGGTCAAGGTTAATGACAAGTTGGAGCCTTGCAAATCCGAGGAGTTTAATCCATTCAGTCCGAAGTCAGTAGAATCAACCCCGGCACTTAAACTCACCGTTAACTGATCACCACCATCTGCTCCTGTTTGAAAGACTTTGCTGGTGAAATTACCGTCAAGTAGTTGAGTCCCGTTAAATTTGGTTTCACTGATGATGTCATCCACTTCGTTTAACATATCAGTGATTTGAGTAACAATTGCGGCATATTCTTCTGCAGTGTAGCTACCGTTTCCAGCCTGAATGACCTTTTCCTTAATGCCCACCAGGATGTCATTGATGTTCTGGAATCCACCTTCAGCCACAGAGAGGATGTTTTTGGCTTCTCCGACGTTTGCTAAAGCCGCGCTCAAAGAACGAGAACGAGCCTGTAATTTTTTGGAGATGGTATAACCCGCCGGGTCATCGGCAGCCGAGTTGATCCGTTTTCCAGAAGCTAATCGAAATTGGTGGGTTCCAATTTTGCTGTTTAGAGCATTGAGGGCATTGAATGCATTCAGAGCACCAACGTTCGTGTTAATCCGAGATCCACTGTAGAATGCCATAATGTATACCTCCGTGTATTTTATTTAACCATACCGGGCTTCCGTGCCCGTTTTAGTTTAGTAAAATTATCGTAAACTTTATCGATAAACTTTAGTATTCACTCTCATTTATCGTCTATCTTTAATATTACAATTCTAATTATCGACGAGCAGTAAGCTTTCATAAGTGTTAAAATAAACGATGAAAGGATTGCATATTATTCTCCTCAATGACAGGGGGATGGGAGAAGAATCTTGAGGGGAGAGAACGGATAAAAGGGTGCAATAAAAAAGGCCGCCCGAAGGCGGCCTCATTGTGTGCCCGGTGAAAGCGAATCATTATCGGAATAGACTCAGAACATTTTGGGGCATTGCATTGGCTTGCGCTAACTGCAAGGTTGCCGTTTGCTGCAGGATTTGCATCTTGGTTATTTCCAGTTGCTCCTTAGCAATGTCGGCATCCAGGATTCGGCTGGCCGCAGCATCGGTATTGGTGATGGATGTCAGCAAGGTAGATTCCTTTACATCCAATCGGGAGATCAATGAACCAACCTTCTGCAACTCACTGGTAACAGTAGAGATGTAATTATCTATACTATTCAGTGTCGTTGAGAGATTGGTACTGGAGATGGTGCTGGTAGTGATGCTGCTAAGACCGAAATCTGCCGAATCAATCTGGGCAGTCAGGCTTACGGTCAGTGAATCACCGCCATCAGCTCCGGTCTGGAAGACTTTGCTGGTAAATTGGTTATTTAACAGCGCGGTTCCATTGAACTTGGTCTCGCTGATGATGTCATCCACTTCCTTCAAGCTGTCCTGCAATTGAGTCACAATTGCATTCAACTCCTGGGAAGTGTAGGAACCATTACCGGCCTGGATGACTTTTTCCTTGATGCTGACCAGGATGTCATTAATACTCTGCAGACCGCCTTCAGCTACGGAGAGGATATTCTTCGCTTCACCAACGTTGTTCAAAGCTGCAGAAAGTGCCTTAGAACGGGCTTGCAGCTTTTTACCGATGGTGTAGCCTGCAGGGTCGTCGGCAGCGGAATTAATCCGTTTACCCGAGGCCAGCCTCATTTGAATGGAACCAATTTTGGAATTGATGGAGTTGAGCGCATTAAAGGCATTTAATGCCCCAACATTGGTGTTAATGCGGGAACCACTGAAGAATGCCATAACAACCTCCTTGTTTGTTTGTGAGAATCCCTTCTCTTCGTAGCCCTGGTTAACTGTTGAGGAAGAAGGGGGCTACCGCCTTTCATCCTCACATTTCGAATGTGCAGCACATCCTATGCTCACTTCTACTGATTTAGTTATCGAAGTGAAGATAGAGAACTTGAGAAAAAATGTTCTAATTTAAGGGAGGAAATCTTAAGAAACGTCAGTCAGGTTCTGTTGGGCAATCTTAACTGCCTCGTCAACCATCCCCAATTTTAAATACAACCCACCCAACCTGCGATTGGCTTCTTGGGCATGTTGGGGGAATTGTTCACGAATTTTCAGGAATTGCTCTATTGCATCCTGATAGCGTCCGCTCTTGATATGAGATACTGCAAGATTATAATGAATTTCATAGATAGAATCGTCTAAACTCAATGCCTGAAAATAATACCGGTTAGCCTGGGCATAATCTCCCATCTTTAAACAGGCATTGCCAGCATAATAGGGATATACCGGTTGAGTGGGAAATTGTTTGCTTGCAGCTTTGAACAGGGTGAGCAGCGTCCTGGAATCCCCTTTTTGTTCAAAAAACGACCCGAGAATCTGTACCGCTTCTTGGGGATTGTGGAACCGGGACAGTTGATCGATGAACATTTTGATTAATCGTTGGTGTTTGTCTGAATCATGACCAGTAGTGTTGTAAGCAACAAGATATTTTCCCAGCAAGTTTTGGTTCCAGTGGGGAGCCTGTGTAAAATAGTTATAGAAATGAGGGATGGCCTCTTTATATCGCTTAACAGAAAATAAATATAAAGCAAAACGTTGTTCCAGGAGATAAGATTCGAATAGCTTGTCAATGTTTAAGTCGGTAAACTTTAACTGCCCGTACTTTTTAACTTCTTTCAAAGCTTGAAGGGCTTTATCGAATTGCTGGAGATGAGCATAACATTCGGATAACAGAAACCAGCCCAGGCGTTGCCGGGGGGTGGCTTCTAAAACTTGCTTCAGAATGTGGATGGCTCCTGGATAATCTTTTTGTAAAAATAACTCATTGGCTATAATCATCTGAGCAGCACTGGAGAGCTGGGATGAAGGCTCGGATAATTCCAGGGTTCGGTTTAAATATTGTATAGCTTCTTCCTTTTTCCCGGCAATTAAGGTTGTCTGCCCCAGTTGAAACCATGCATAAGCATTCTCCGGTTCTTCTTCCACCTGCTGGTGTAAAAAGTCAAGATTCCGTTGAACTTTTTGTCGCAGGACTTCTTCTGGTAAATTATATCCGAGATGTTCAATTTGGACATCCAGATATTCAATCCGGGCGTTAACCCGGAGGAGAGAAGGAGTGATCTGTTCGTGGATACGACCTTCAAATTGAACCCCCGGCAGTTTCTTAAACAATCTGGGGTAGGCCTGGATATGGGGAATCCCTCCCAATAATTGTCCTACTTCACTGTACACTTGCAGATAATATGCATCAGCTTGATCAGATTGTATTGCCTTTTTTACAGTTTGATGGAAAGGGGGATGAAGCCGCTCATCAGCATCCAGGTAAAGAATCCAGGGTTGGGTGGCTTTTTCCAAAGCATAATTCCGTGCTCTGGCAAAATGATTTTCCCAGCGGATGGTAAATATTCTGGTTTTAAATCGGGAAGCAATATCCAGGGTGGCATCTGTAGAACCGGTATCAACAATGATAATTTCAGAAACCAGGCCTTCAACGCTCTTTAAACAACCCTCCAGAAATTGTTCCTCGTTTTTCACAATCATGCAGAGGGAGAGGGGAGCAGGGGATGAGAAATTGGGAGTTTTGGTACGTTTTCTCTTTTTTGATGGGCGTCCTTGCCGCATAATAACTTCCTGTCTATTCCAATTTGTGATAACCTTATCTTACAACTTCCTGTGACGCTAAATTAAGAGATTGCTCTGAAACTGGCTCATTAAGTAATTTACAATATATTTGATTCAATTTCTCTTGAATACTCTGGTTGCTTTTTTGAAGAACCAGAGCAATTTCTTCGATACTCAAACGTTCATAAAAATATAGACCCACCAGAATTCGTTCTGATTTGGAAAGTTTTTTTAGACGTCCCAGTGTGATATCAACGTTGACGTCAGCAGTCGCTGTACCGTTTTTTGACATCATATTAACTCCCAACTGGTATATTAATGGTGTTTTTAAAAGCCATCGCTGCTCGTTTGAGCTTTAAGTGATCTGTCCGGGAAGCCACCCGATTAAAGTGTTTAATTTTATCAACTAACTCTTGGCGATATACTAAAACATGTGCCGGAGCAGAAATACCAAGCTGAACTTTGTTATGATCAATCTTTAACACTTTGACTAAAATATCATCACCAATGAGAATATTCTGACCTAACTTCCTTGTTAGTACTAACATATAACACCTTCCTTGGTTTTTTATTGTTGTGTTTCACAACTTTTAAATTGAAAAATATTTCAAATAACACAAATAGTATTCAACAGCTATGAACCAGTGATTATTCTTAAGTAATCGGTTTCGCTACAGATAATTCCTCTGAAGGTAGTATGATTTGTTCACCGGTTTTGCTGTCATAATTGATAATGATTGGACTTTTGAGGTTGATGGTTACCTTTCCTCCTTCTCCATTCAGGGTGACAACGCAGAACACATCCAATAATTCATCTGAGGAGAACAATCGTTCTACCAGAGAATTGGGAAGTTCTTTTCCGTAATCGGGAACAATGAGGAAAGGGTTTAAGACTGGAAAACCAATTTCTTTTTCATCCACTGAAATGAGCCATCGAAAGGGTTCATAATCTTCATCATCTATTATTAGAAACCGATGACATTTTTCGAACCCGATAATTCCTTTTTCAAATTTAATCAAGAGATCCTCGCTGAATTCCAGTTCACCAAACTGTTTTGTAACTATCTTCATCTTCTCCACTCCTGTTATACTACTAGTCTCGGCAACATGCATGCCAGTCTCGCCTCCTTTTTGTAATTCCTATAAATTCAGTCATTTACAAAGATCCTTTTTCCTGAAAGTGTCGAAAATCGCTCTACCTGGAGGGTAGAAATGCGGAAATTCAAACACTTTATCTCATAAAGTCAATCAATGAAATATTCAATGTCTGCGCCAGGGTCTTGAGTGCGGTTTCCAGAGAGGTCTGTTCTCCCTGAAGTTCCACAACTGCCTTGGCCATATCCGTGTCTTCTACGTTTGAGAGGAATTCTTGCAGCCGCAAATCCTCGTTTTGATACTGGGTTAAAATCATCTCATAGCGATTTATTTTTGCCCCCGCTTTTGTGTTGACTTCCAATACCTGGTCAATGGCTTTATCCAGTTCAGTAATTGAGTTTTGAATGGCATTGCTATCCTGATTGACCAGGGCGGTTCTTAAATCCAACACCGTCTTAAATACATCTTGAGGATAGAGAAAGGCTTCTTTTCCAGTAATGTTATACACATCGAAATTTTCTTTACCAATTTCGGCCTTTAATTTTCCATCCACTCCGGAGGGGTTGGTATTGACCGCACTATAATCCGGCATTAAAGTAAAAGGGGCGGTTGTAACATTATCTCCGCCAAAAATATATCTCCCTTTGAATCGAGTATTGGCAACGTTGACCAGTTTTTCAACCAGTTCTTCCACCTGTACCTGAATCGCCTGGAATTCTTCAGGGGAGGTACTATCGGCTCCCTGCACAGCTAATTCACGGATAGTGGTTAGAATATTCGAGCTCTCATCCAGAGCCCCGGAAGAAAATGTCAGAAAATCCATCACATTGTTGATATTTTCTTCATATTGCGCATTGGCCTGAAGCATATTTCGAAAGCGCAGTACCACCTCAATATTTGCCGGGTCATCGGAAATTTGATTGATACGCTTTCCTGTGGCCAGGTTTCTTTGGAGAGTGTTGATTCGTTCGCGGGAATAGTTGATCTGTCTGAGCAGACTTTGAATGCTGTAGTTTTGAGTAACTCTCATAATTGTCTTCCTTGACTTTATCTTCCAAATCCTTTTTCCAAAAGAACCACCGGTTCTCTTAGAGAGAGATTCTTGATTCTATATTTTCTAAATCATATTGATAACCGTATTTAAAATTTCATCTACCACCCGTACAATCCGGGCAGAAGCTTCCATTGTTCGTTGATATTTAATCAGTTGGGTCATCTCTTCATCTAAAGAGACACCTGATTCGGCATTACGTTGATTTTGAATCTGGTCTTTTAATTTCTCCTGATTGACACGATTCGTTCTGGCGACTTCAATATCAGTTCCAAGATTGGTGATGGTGGTGTTATAATAATCGGTTAACGTTTCCGCGTTGGAATTAAATACTTTTCGATTGCGTAAATTGGCGATGGTCAACGCCACATCACTATTACCGGGCGAGCCGTCAATCGAGGCGGCAATGTTAGCGACATTATCCACAATTTCCGGGCTGACATTGATTGATGCCGCATCACTCCCGGTAAAGAAGTTTAATCCAGTAGCACTCTGGGGGGGCTGCCCAACGGGAAGCCCTTTCCCGAATTTATGAACCCGATTCACTTCTTCAATCAGCTTTCCGGCCAGGGTGTTTAGCCGATCAATTATTTCCGGTATGGTTGTATTGTGCATTTCCACCAAACCGGATAAGCGCCCATTCCGCAACTGTAGAGGCTGATCATTGGGCCCCTTAATCGTAACAGTTAGTTTCTGGGTTTCAGTATCAGTCTCCACAGATAATTCCCGGTAATCATGACCGGTAACCAGAGATTGGCCCCCGGCGGTGACCACAAATTGTCCTTCGCTATCTTCCCGATATTGAATATTTACAAATTCCGATAATTGATCCAGAAGGAGGTCCCGACGGTCTCGCAAATCATTGGCGCTTCCCATGGTGCTTTCTGCCACGGATATTTTGGCATTCAAGTCCGCTATCTCACGGGTAATATTATTGACCTGATTTACAACATTCTCAATGTCGGAGCGAAGTGAATCTCGTGTTTCGGTCAGTCGGTTATATTTTTCGCGGAAACCATCACTGAGGGCAATTGCCTTCTGCAATAGGACGTTTCGAATCGTCATGTTCTCCGGTTCGGTCGCCAGATTACTGAATTCTGAGAAAAAATCATTCAGTAAATTTCCCAGACTATTTTCAGCCGGTTCCTGTAGAATGGTTTCCACCTGATAGAGAGTGTTCTCTTTTATTTGATTCTTCCCGAGAGATTGATTGGCCTGTCGGTATTGCAAATCCAGGAGCTGATTTCTGACGCGACGGATATCATCCGCTTCCACTCCCAGTCCTAATTGGCCCTTCAGGAGTTGAAGCGGTGAGGCGGCTTCAAAATTTACCAGTTGACGGGAATAACCGGGCGTGTTAACGTTGGCGATATTATGGCTGGTGACATCAATTCCCAATCGACTTGCCCAAATCGCTCTTCGTGCGATATCCAATGTCTGAAATATTCCTGGCATTACGCAACCTCATTACAGCTTTCTGTTAATCAGTGTGTCCGCAGAAACCGCTCCCTTCCCGGGTTGATAAACTCCCTTGGAATGAATACTTTCAGTAATATGACGAAAGAGGGTTTTTACGTATCCCAGAGAATTTTCAATCAACAAACGATTGGTCTCCTTTAACTCTCCGATTTCCTTCAGCAGCTTACGCAATTGATTTTGTTGAGCTCGTAACTGTTTTTTCTCTTCAGGAGTTAAGGCGAAGGCTGCCAGAAGATCCTGTGGTAACTCATTGATTGAGTCTACCCCATAAATTTGTTGAATTTGTTTTAACCAGGATGTCTCCTGGGCCTGTATTGATTCCAGGCATTCAAGTTGTTTTGCAGTTAGTTCCTGAAGGTGGGAGACCTTGTGGTCAATTAAGGCTTTCTGCTGTTCCTGGAGGAGATCTTTTAGCTGCTGATAACTCTCAATGCGTTTTTGATATATCTGCTGTAGTTTTCTTCCCTGATTCATTCTTCCCTTCCTTCCTTGTTGTGATTTTCATATTCGGTTTTAACGGTTGGTATCTTTAATGAAATGATCGGGTTAAATTTTTCATTTGTTGTGGTTAAGGGGCGTACGGTGAGCAGTCG
>RFIL01000499.1 GCA_003695285.1 Calditrichota bacterium | reverse complement strand
GCACTGCGGTCTGCATGCACCGTTAACAACCCTATCCATTCCGGGTCTTTTGGAAAACCTGTGAAATAATCCGGATTGGCATAATCATCATACGGAGTGGTTGGGTTCTTGGAAGGATAAGCATAAAGCATTCTAAAAGGATCGTCCACTAATTCACCGATCTTGCTGTGCCATGCATGATTCGGGCCTACATTCGGGTTGGCTTCCAGATTCATACCAAAGTAGAGACTGTCCAATACCTGACCAGGCAGCTCGATTTCATCATCTAAATCTGTGTTTCCGGTATTTACCAGTGTCCATTCGTAAAGGATATAATCATCGTGGTTTGTCTGACTCCAGCCATAGGCTCTTTGATAAATATCCACACCAATGTAAGTTCTGATGTGAGATTCAACCATAACATCAGCTGTACCACGAATTTTTTCCGGCGCTATTTCATCGCCAAACTGCGGAAAAGGTTCTTCGATGTGTAAACCATCAACAACAATTTGAGGAGGCTGATAACGGAAATATCGTTTAACAGTTAGTCCCGGTTCATATTCCACTGCAAAGATATAAGTACCCAATCCATCTTCAGATTCTACATCATCAAAAACCGCATGAAACTTACCATTCTCATCTGTCCAGTTGGCCACACCAATTCCCCAAACACTAAACCATTGGTTCCACATCTGAAAATTATCATAATAGTACCAGAGATCCTGCCAGTAGTTGCCCAGCTGTGGTCCCCAATCCATTACCTTATTCTTTATTTTCCCTACCTGAATCCATTTAAAACTACCACCAGCCAATACCATTTGGAAGGCCAGCAAAACGATCAGCATAGGGAAAATAATGCCATTTAAGATTTTACTTTTTTTCATTTTTCAGTACCTCCCACATTAAAAATCAATTTTCATTCCGATTGTAAACACCCGAGGATACTGGAATGTTAAAAATTTTATGTTCGGCATATCGATGTAATCTTTTCCGAATTCGCCAAATCGGTCGTTACCACCCACATAACCTGCTTCTTTGTAGCGTTTATCGTTGTACATTGGCAAGTGCAAACTTTTCATATAGGCCTCAAAATCGCCCTGATCTGAGAATCCCTGCCAGGACATGTGTTTTGTATCAAACAAATTCCGCACATCAAGATATATATTTGCCTTAAAATTTCCAACCGTAAATTTTTTGCTGAGCCGGGCATCCCAATTCACCCAGTCTTTTTCCTGGACATTCATAAAATAATCGTAGGTCTGTAATGGATCCCAGGTAAAATAATTACCGGCAACCCTCTTGTAGACCAGGCTTAAATTAAATCCGCCCAGGAAGTGATTGTTTCCAACGGTTGGACCCCAGGAATGTGGAATAGAAAACTGAATATAAGCATTCATTTCAGGACGTGGCAGTGGCTTTTCCTGAAATGGATCCTGCATACCTTCGATTTGTTGACGGCGAATGTCTTCATAATAGGCTGCCCGACCAACACGCCCGGCAGTAACCACCCGATAATCATAATTGATCCATCCGGTTATCCAATTTCCCCAACGTTTTTCCAGTTTCAGCTCAAAGCCACGAATATCACGATAGGTGTTATTCAAAACAGTCTGATAATTTACCGTTCCATCGAAATTTTCATAATTTACGTAAGTATACTCATCAGAAATATCTTTGTAGTAGCCGGAAGCATGCAACATAAACATATTAAACAGATTCTGTTCTACACCTATTTCGTAGGCAATCGTCTTCGGCATTCTCAATTCCGGATTGCCCAAAAATTGAATACCACGGGCCATACCATAATTGATGGTGTACAACATATCTGTTCTCGGAATTTGAGAGAAAATACCGTAGTTGAAATAGAGCTTGAGATTTTCACCAATCGGATGTGAAACACCCAAACGCGGATTAATAAACAATTGCTGTTTAGCCTTTTTCGATGGGGCGTCAGTTGTCAGCCGATATTTATTCACCTCCATGAAATATTTGGAATAGGGCTCAAGTGTGTAAACATTGGTATTGGGATTAAAATAATCGAAACGCACGCCGGTATTGGCAATCAATCCTTCAAATTCGATTTTGTCCTGAACATACGCACCAAAAGAATATGGGTTTGCAGTCCAGTAAATGAGCTGATTACTTTCATGTCCGGGATAATTCAGAAAGCCATAAAAACTTTTGAAATGGTCATAATTAAAAGTAAACCCTGTTTTAATCTGATGGTGCATGTTAATTTGGGAGGTTAAGTCAAATTTTGCATTAACCGTGTAACGATCCGAAAAATTAAAAGGTGCTGAAGCATAAGTCGCCGGAATACTGTAAGGCTGACTGTAAATCAGAGATGCCAAACGATAATACTGATCTTTTGGAGGAATACCGTATGGGGATTCATCCATGCGAACATTCCCAAACTGAATAACCGCAGACGTATCACGGATATGCATTCCCACATCACGCGAAAGATCGTGTACCACCGAATCAGGCAAAAAATCGTTTACGTTCAGCGGGTCTTTAGTATCCCCATAATGGTAAATATAACGTCCAGGACTGTAATCGTTTGTTTTGATGTAAGATAATCTGAATTTATAAAATGTTTTTGGATTTAAGACCTGATCCAGTGAAAAGCCAAACATTTTAACCGTCCGGTCAAATGGCACGGCAGCAAAAGGTGCATAAAGAAAATTGGTGCCTGGATTTATATTTCGGTTAAATATGGCTCGCCCACCCAAAAGCGGGTTTGATGGCGCAACATGACCTGTAGGTCCCCATCTTCCTTCGCTGCTGATCGAGTAAATTTTATTATACAGACCTTCAACAGAGAATTTTATATTATCATTTAGTTTATGAGTAATTTTCCCCTGTACCTGATATGAACTATAGGCATCACGATCCAATGAATAGGAAGGTAAAGCCCACATCTGCTTATCCCCACGGAATGATAACATAAAAGCCGTATTGGGGATGAATTTCAGTGGTCCGTCCACACTGGCATCAATCAGAAAATTTGGTTTATTGGCATATTGCGCTTCGCGTGAAGGCCCATGATAATTATTTGGATATTTCTTTAATAATTGATCAGCCCCTTCTGCTCTGTAGAGCCAAAGAAACAAATCACGAGCTTCTTCCGGGGTCATATCATTGGAAGGGTCATCATCAGAAAGTAATTTTTCTGAAAAAGCGATCCATCCTTCAAAAGTGGGATAGCTTTTTTGTTCTTCTTCCGGAAGCGTATTGGTTCCCAACCAGCACAAACTATCCTGTGTATCCAGATATGGTCGCAAGTAATAATTCTTTGGAGAAAGGGCGGACAATCCACGATGTTCTCTTTGTGCAGGACGCATCTCAAAGGTTACCGAACCATGATATGCATCAAAGGACGGTTCGCGGGTCACGATATTAACTAAACCAGATCGTATATTGCCGTATTCTGCATTAAAACCACCTGTCAAAATTTCAAATTCTTTTAAAGTACTTAAATTAGGTACCGCGACCGGCTGATTGGTAAAGTTATCGACCAACAACAATCCATCCATGAATACACCTGTTTCACTCACATCTCCGCCGCGTACTTGCCAACCATTCACACCCGCCTGAAGACTGGCAAATTGTTGAACATTTGTCACCAGTGGAACTGCATTGATTTCTTCGGAACTGGTGGTAATAGCGCTACTGGACTGGTCTTTTTTGATAATTTCTTTTTGTGCAACGATTACTATTTCTTCCCCTTCCAGGGCTTGAGGTTTTAGTTCGAAATCCACTCTGGTCGTATGATTAATGGTAACCTGGACTTTTTCTTTAACAACCGTCGTATATCCAACCATAATTGCTTTAACCGTATAAGTGCCCGGCGGAATATTCAGGATAAAGTATTCACCGTTCATATCAGTAGCAGCACCAAGGGGTTGTCCATCAATTATTACATTAACTCCGGGAAGTGGTGCGCCTGTCTCGGCATCCACTACTTTTCCTGCAATTTTGCCCGTTACAGCAGCATAAGCCGTAACACTGGACAACACCAGGGCAAAAACAATCAGCATCCTGGCCAGTTGCTTTAAAAAGTTCATAGAGCCCTCCTACAATATGTTAGGTACCTTGCGATTGTCTCTGATTTATTTGAGATATTTTTGAATTGCTTTTTCATTTAATTCCACTCCTAATCCAGGTAGATCAGACACTTCAATAAATCCATCTTTCACCTGGTAGGAATCTCCAAATAATTCTTTGCGCAACTCATAGGAACCACCGGTCATAATGTATTCTGCCATTAAGGTATTCGAAGCAGCAGCAAGCAATTGAATAGATGCGGCAACACCAACCGTAGCATGAATGTGCGGAGCTAATGGCACATTGTAAATTTTCGCTAAACAGGCAATTTTATGCATCCCGGTAAAGCCACCCGCATGAATGATATCCGGCTGAGCTATCTGAATGGCCCGTTTCTCGAATAATGTCCTGAAATCGGCAGCAGAATAATAATTTTCACCCGCGGCAATGGCAAAATTCACGTTTTTGCTTAACTCTGCCATCCCTTCTATATCAAAAATAGATAGCGGTTCTTCCACAAAATAAATATCATATTCTTCCAGACGCCTGGAAATCATTTTAGCTTCATGGAGCGTAAGTCCCTGATTGGCATCCACCATTATTAAGAAATCTTTGCCTAAAGTTTTTCTAACGGCTTCAATATTCTGGAGATCAAACTCTCTGTTGAAGCCAATTTTCATTTTTACACCTTTAAAACCTAAGTCTTTGTAAAAAGTCGCTTCTTCAACACATTGTTGCTGATTTAAAACGCTTCCATTTTTACCAAAAAATCCACTGGCATAGGCAGGAATTTTTTTGTGGTATAACCCTCCAAGCAGGTTATAAACCGGAGTATTCAGGATTTTTCCTACTAAATCCCATAAGGCAATATCAATTCCTCCAACGGCGCTCACAATTGCACCCTGTTGGCCAAATGCGTAAGATGAAGTCCCAATGCCAATCAATTTATTAAACAGATACTCACGTTGGAAAACATCTTCGCCAATCAATAATTCTTTCAATTTACTTTCTACTAAGGCCTGGTAAACTCTTAGGCCTCCACCGTGCAAAGGTCCTACTTCCCCGATGCCAAACATCCCGTTTTCGGCGGTTATTTTAATTAGCAATGTGTTCCAGGTGTGCCATATTCCGGTAGCATCACTGGCTGGTTCTTTTAAGGGGAAGCTTAACGGAAAAGTTTCGACAGCTGTAATTTTCACTCTTTTTCTCCTTTATTTATGTGTTTTAAAAAGAGCTCGTAAATTTGCTTACTCGGTAACGGTGGACATCCTTCTACCACCGTTCCTTCCAACTTTCCTAAACTTTCTAAATAGTTTTTAGCACAATCACCGATAACATAAACGTGTTCATATTTTTTGGGCGTATCCGGAAGATTGTAGCCGACCACCACTTTAATATCTTCTTTAAATTTATCCAGCAATCCTTCGAACTTTAAGCGCATTAATGAGGCACCAACCTGAGCCAGACAAAAACGGCAGGCACCGCCAGCAAAAATCCGAACATTCTTTGAGGCCCCAATGGGGTTCCAAAGCATTGCAGAGCGTTTAAAATATTTCTTTACCGCTTCAATATCCTCACCCTTAATTTCAATCTGCGAAAGATCTCCAATTCCAATCCCTTCCGAATGCCCTAAACGGGTCATTGGCACTTCATCCGGATCAATGCCCATCAAATAGGAACAAACTGCATCCAGGGCCACCACATCTTCTGAAACAACAATCATGTCCATCCGCACGGGTTGAGAATAAATCGGTCCATAACCTTCTCCTGCTATCAAGGCATCTGCGATGGTTAAATGAGGCGGAATAACTCGGAGTATATCAATCATTTTCCAGGGGAAAGCCTCGTTATGAAATCTGATTTTGTCTGTTACACTGTAGACCCCCTGCATCGCTTTTATGCCAACCGTAATTTCGGTTTGGCAGTGCGTTTTCATTTTAGGGATCGAAACAAACATATCGGAATCAAGAATAGATTTTGGCACATTAATTCGGGGGAGCAATTCAGCACCAGGATTATCAATTTCCACATAATCCGGCTCATCCCAACCAATTATTCCACCACCACTACGCTTGATTACCTCTGCCAATCCGGTTTTTTCGAACACATCTTCCGGACGGAAATCTTCATAACGCATATTGACCGAACGTCCTTCGGCAACCACTACCCGCTGAACACCATAATCTTTTAAAATTTGAATGAAAGCCTCTAAAACTCTGGGGTCTGTAATTACCGAGCCATCTGTTGCCTGGTAAGGAACTTCCACAATATTGGGTTTAATAATAACCTGTTTCAATCCGCGAAAGCGATCCGGAGAAAAATTGATAAGCTGCAAGGACTTTAAAAGCATTTCTTTAACAGTATGAAGATCTTTTTCTGAATAAGCATTGTACGATTCGCTAAGTTCCTGGTGGACAACTGCAACAAGAGCTTTCTTTTTTGCTGGATTAGTCATCTTATTTTCTTCCTTTTTAATTCAAATTATCATTTCATAAGGATCATTTTTCTTGTTACGATTTGATTTCCTGCTCTTAATCTTGCTATGTAAATACCACTTGGTAAATTTTGAGTTTTAAAGACGATTTTATGCGTACCCACTTGTAGTTGTTGGTCAATCAGCTTTTCAATTTGCTGACCTAAAAGGTCATATATGGCAAGTTCAACATGCCCCGCT
>RFIL01000078.1 GCA_003695285.1 Calditrichota bacterium | reverse complement strand
CTGGATGGCGTTATTTAACCTGCTGTTAACGGTTCTATATGTTTTTATAGTGGGAATCAGCCGTCTGGAACCGACCTACCGGGTCATCTCTTTTATCGTTCTGGGGGTGGTATTGTTGGTCGTTTCGATTGTATACACCCGAATTCGTATGAAAAAGAGCTCCAGGAAACCCGATGAAGGCAAGTCAGGTTAACCTCTATCCGTTAGAAAAGAGCGTGAGTGTCAGTTTTCTCTGTCGACAATTAAATTATTTTGAAAAGACCATAGAGAAGGGGAACCCCCCGGGAAAGTTTCAAAGGTTCGTTTAGAGCGATAACCATTGATAGTTCGAAAATGACGGTTCTCAGGGGAAAGGTGTTTGGATTTCCCGCCTATATAACATAAATTACCCCCACTTTACACGGAAACTCCATTTTCTTCCTCAACTATTCATTCACTGAGTGGATATTTCCGGAGGTTTAAGCACTTCATTTAACCTGTTCAAATCAATATCATTAGAGGGTATCCATGGGAGAGAAAAATCAGGTTCAGGAATATGATGCCTTTATCAGTTATAGTCGAAAAGATAAAGAATTTGCTATAAAGTTAGAGAAGGCATTGGAAAATTTTAAACCACCCAAAATCCAGGGGGTGCCACAACGACATTTGAAAATTTTCCGTGATGAAGAAGACCTCTCCGGAACTGAATATTTTCAAACTATTGATAACTCCCTGGCCAATGCCAAAAAGCTTCTTGTCATTTGTTCCCCCAGTGCCCGCGAAAGCGATTATGTCAACGATGAAATTCGTCGCTTTGTAGAAAAAAACAAGCCTGCTGATATCATCCCCATCCTGCTGGATGGTATCCCCAATAATGAAGCCAACCAGCGTCAGAAAAGGTTGATGGCCTTTCCGGAAGCCCTCACCGACGTCATGGAAATGCCACTGGCCGTTTCATTCCTGAATACCGACTGGCAAAAGAAAAATATTACCCGTGGACAATTCAAAAATGCCTGGTACACCATCCTCTCAAATATCTATAACATCAACCGAGATAAGCTTGAGGAACGTGATCGTTTACGCCGACGGAAACAATTGCAATTTATTTTTAGCCTGATCTCGGGTGTCATGCTGGTTTTAATAGCTCTTACCGTTTGGGCTTTATTGAGTGAAAAGGAGGTCAGAGAGTTAAAATTTCTCGACAACAACTTTAGTCGTGCAAAATTATATGAAGAACTTGCCGGCCAAAAATTGTTAAGTGAAAGCAAAGAGGGATTTCAAAAAGCCTGGTTGTATACTCTGGGTGCTCTGGCTCAGGAGGTAACTCCGGGCAAGAATCTGTCAATATCCAAAGGAAGATTGTATCGAAAGAATATTGCCACCGGCGCCGGGATGGAACAGTTGATGTGGGTTTCTCCCCGGCCCCCGCAAAAAATTATAAGGTTCATCAAAAACCCCCGCTATCCCATATTCGCTACCATCTCAACAGGAAATGAAATTGGATTATGGGATATCTCTTCCGGCGAACAACTCCAGTTTCTTTTCGGACATACGGCTCCGCTGGTAGATGTGGCATTCAGTTCGGATGGTGCTTTTCTCGCCTCAGTGGCAAAGGACAGCACTATTCGATTCTGGCAAATCAATGACAACCGGGAGGTCAAACAGGCGTTTCTATTTCACACCGGTAATAACTCTATCACAGAGATTGGCTTTTTACCGGATAGTAAAACTCTGATCAGCGTGGGGAAGGACGGCCTACTTCAATCCTGGGAAATGCCTGACCATGGCTGGAAAGCTAAACTAAAAAAATTATTCTTATTGCGAAATCAGGGAAAGCATGAAGTAGAAACAACATTGCGAAATAAGGAAGGGCAACCTTTTTCGATTACCTCATTTGCCATTACCCCTGATAGGAAAATTTTAGCAGGGGATGTTGAAGGACGACTCTATCTCTGGGAATGGGGGGCTGAACCTCCAGCGCCATTACCCCTTGATGATATTTCGCCTGTTCAACAAATTATTACCTCACCCCTGGGACGATGCTTTGCTTTCAGTTCAAACAACGGTAAGGTATCTCTCTTAGATGCCCAATCCGGTTTGCCATTGTTTCAAACATCATTGCCCGGGAGTCATCTGGTACCGATGACTTTTGTCAGCGATTCACTGCTGGTGATCGGTGATCAGTCAGGAGGAATCCTTCTGGTAAAGCAATTTGCGAATACAAAATGGGACACATGGCGTAAGATTCCTTTGAAGGGTGAACCCATGGTAGCCTGTGTGGCAATTTCGGAAAAAAATCACCTGCTTACATCCCATGACGAAGGAATAGTTCGCATGTGGGATCTGATGAGTGGGGAGTTGCTTGCCGAAACGGAAGGTCATTTGAGTGAGGTTAATGATATAGCCCTGTTCCCGGGAGATAGTATTCTTGCGGCTGCTTCAAACCGGGGAGATATTCTTCTCTGGAATGTGAATACTGGAGTTCTTCTGGATAGATGGGAAGGGAATGGTTCAGTGGTTCTGGGAATCGATGTCAGTCCTGATGGTAAAACTCTGGTCTCGGGAGGGAAGGATAATGTGATCCGGATCTGGGATACCGAAACAGGAAATATCATTTCTCGATTAAACGGGCATACAGCTCATGTGTGGAGCGTGGCTTTCAGCCCGGATGGACACCAGATCGTTTCAGCAGGAAAAGATGGGAGTGTGCGAATCTGGAATCTCACCAGTGGTAGAGAGATTCATACTTTTTACGGGCACAGAGGAGGAGCTTTTAGTGCATCATTCAGCTCCGATGGAAAATATATTATATCAGCCGGACGGGATAGTTCGCTGGTGCTATGGAGTTTAGACACCTCAGAAGCTCCCATCCGCTGGCATGCCCATTCCAACATCATCTGGAAGGTGAAGATCAGTCCCAATGACTCTCTGATTGCTTCCGCCTCCAAAGATGAGACCATTGGGTTATGGAATATGAAAGATATAACCAAATTCTTTGATCCGGAAAATGATATCAGTGCTGTAATTCCTCTCACCGAGAAAAAAAATTATCAGGTTGAATGGCCATCAGTACCCGGAGATAGTGTGGTGATGACCCGTAGTAAAGAAGGGTGGAATGTGGCTACCCTGAAGTCTGGATGGCATTGGTTAATCCCCCTTTCTCCTAAGACAAAACTCCAGGAATCCGGAGAGAATGGGCAACGCTGGGAGATCCTTTTCGATCGAAGAAATCGATTACTGGCTTACCGTGTAAAAGATGGAAGGATAGAACTTCGCTGCGGAGAAAATATTGCCACCCTGTTAAAAGGACATCTGGATGACGTCTGGGATATTTGCTTCAGCCCGGATGGAAAACTACTCGCTTCTGCTTCCGATGATGAGACCATTCGGCTATGGAGTATTCATAATGCCGGAGAACTTGCTACCCTCAATGGACACGAAGATGATGTTTCTGCTATTCAATTCTCTTCCCTGGGGGATCGACTGTTTTCCGGCTCTTTTGATCACACCATCCGAATATGGGATGTCCCTCGAAGTTTCCAGTTTAAAAATTTCATCACCAATAACGATACGGTCCGGAGCGTGGCATTTACCCCCGATGGTTCCCAATTTGCATATGTGGGGCATGATAAACGGATTCATCTTTATGATATGAACTCGAGGAAGAGAGTCAGAATTCCACCTCGTTTCTGGGACTGGTCTCCCTTGCAAAGTGTGGCCTTTCATCCCCGGCTTCCTTTTCTTGCCTATGGCTCTATGGATGATCGTATCCGACTCTGGAATTATCGGGCCATGGAAAAAATTATCCTGCTCGGTCACAAGGGGGATGGATTAACCGTTGCTTTTTCTCCTGATGGAAAATATCTGGCTTCCGGCTCCAGTGATGGAACCCTGCGTGTTTGGGATGTTGCTAAAGTGCTGAGAGGGGAACGCAAGGAATTATTCCAGTTAACCCGTCATGAAGATAAAATACGGGCTGTCACTTTTGCGCCTTCCGGAAAATGGATGGCTTCAGCCTCCAGCGACAAAAAAATTATTCTCTGGGAAATTAGTAAAGAAGGTAAATTTTATCCAAAACGGACGCTCAAAGGACATCTGGATGGGGTATGGGATGTGGCTTTCAGTCCTTCCGGGAAGTTGCTGGCATCCGCCTCATGGGATGGTCAAATTCGCATCTGGGATGTGGCAACGGGAGAAAAGAATGCCACTCTCCGACCCCAGCGGGGCCCGGTGTTATCGGTTGGTTTCCTCTCCGACAGTTTACTGGTTTCGGGAACCTATGCCCGAAGCATCCATATCTGGAACATTTACTCCGGACGGGAAATGGAAAGATTCACTTACCACAACGGCCCTGTATACAGCCTGGATGTATCTCCGGATCGCAAATTTCTGATTAGCGGTTCAGCGGATAAAACGGTTCGCATCAAAGAATTTGGTACCCGGGATGCACTGATGGATACCCTTTCCTGGAAGGAATACAAGAAAATCTTTCAGGCCTATCAGCATTGGTTACCCTATCGGTTTGATAATTTTGATATCAAAAGCCGAAAACCTCTCAGCTATTTACAAACCCTGGGGGATTATACCTTTCCGGAACCGGGCCCTCAATCCGCTTTCCGTCAACCCCGACCTACTTCTCAGAATCCTTTGGAATGGGTATTGAATACCTTCCAAGCCTCATATTGAAACTTTATAACAAATCAAAACAATATGATTCATTCTTTTCAAAGTTCTGTAAAAATATTTTACAGAACTTTAATGTCTAAACGAAGGCAACGTTTGTTAAGAATACATTTCGTCTGCTGCTACACAAGCCTTTTCCCTACCTTATCTCTCCTCTGGCATACATCTTGAATGTTCCCAACCCATCAATATAGGTAAATCGTGCTCTCAAAAATATTTTTTCTTTCCGGTAGTTTTTATCTACCTCATTCGTCTTCTTTGTCGGTTCAAATCTAATCCTGAGCATTCAGGGAGGTCCATCATTTTTTTGAACAGGTTTAACAGGCTGCTAATAGCCATTGCCATCTTTATCCTTATACAAACCCGGGGTATTCCTCAGGATATAAAAATACAACTTGCTATGGGATATGCTGGTTATGACTCTGACACCCGATTTGAGCACTCCCTGCGGTGGATAGTGGGAGTGGGAGTGGATGTTGCTCCAAATACCGGGCTTGTTCTGGAAGTTGATCAAGGTAAGACCCATTTAAGTTATGATGGCCTTTTATCAATTGAAACAATTCCAGTTACCCATACCATTGTGTCACTTTCGATTCAAAAGCGTTTTCTTCCATTTTCCAATCTGGATGGAATAGACCTGAGGCTAGGAACAGGAATGAGCCGGTATTCTCATCCAGCAATTTTAATTCAAGGGGGAGGTTTGATGGATTATCAGATCCCGGCAAATTCAGAGTGGCATCCCCTATTTAAAGGTGGAGTGGTGATAAGAAAGAAAATCGTAAAGCACCTTTTTATTCAACTGCAACCGGAGATCCAGATGGTAATGGCATCTCCGGTACACTGGCATCGAGCCATCAGCGGAGGATTGCAAATTGCTATTCTATAAATCTCTCATCATTTGTGCGCTTCTGGTAGTCACCTTGCATGGTCAGGAAGGGGATGCTCTTTCCAAGGAAGCAGAAACGCCCCTGATCAATCTTAGCCAGGGAGTTAACTTTGAAATTTCCCCTCATACCGGAGCAATGGGAGGAAGTGCGATTATGGGGCTGAGACTCTCCATGAATTATAGCACTTTAAATATGGAAGCTTCTGTAGAACAGGTCTTTGGTAATACCGCCAATCTCTATCCCTTTTTCTTTAATTTGACCATGAATCTATCCACGCTTGGAAGGCTCTTTCCTTACGGGACAGTTGGCATTGGACTGCTGGTGACAGTACCAACTGATGCTGTGGGATCGGAAACGGTATCCAATATGGGGGTGAACTTCGGTGGGGGAATGCGATTGTATTTTACCCCCACAGTCGGCATTCGTCTGGAAGGGAAACAATATGTCACCAATGTTACCAATGCGCTGGATTCCAGGGATGAGCTGGTCATTTTCCAGGAATTCAGTCT
>RFIL01000077.1 GCA_003695285.1 Calditrichota bacterium | reverse complement strand
CCCTACAATCAAGCTATCGTCATCGGAAATCTGGTATTTACCGCCGGTCAGGTGGCCATTGATCCGGAAACGAATCAGTTATTGGAAGGGGATATCAGAGAGCAAACCCGATTAGTCTTGGAAAATCTGGGGGCGGTCTTAAAAGCTGCCGGTTCCGATTTTTCCCATGTTATTAAAACCACCGTGTTTTTAAAGAATATGGATGATTTTGCTGCGATGAATGAAGTTTATGCAGAGTATTTTCAGGAGGCTGCTCCGGCGCGTTCAGCTGTGGAAGTCAGCCGGCTTCCGAAAGATGTGCTGGTGGAAATTGAATGTATCGCCGAAGTGATTTAATGAGCTCTATCTCTTAGAATGATAGCACCGGAACCCTGAGAATGAATAAAAAGAGCAGTCGTCAATATCACCTAATTTTGAATCCCGCAGCTGGGAGAGGTGTTGCCAGAAAAATGGCTCCTCAGGTGACTCAATTGGTTCGGGAAGCCTTCCCGGAATGTCAGTTCTTTTACACTGAAAAGCCGGGAGATGCCAGAGATTACGCCCATCAGGTCTCAATGAATGAAGATGTGGTAATTGTTGCCGGAGGAGATGGCACCATTCACGAAGTGGTGAACGGGCTGATAGGCGGGAATGCTACCCTGGGGATTATCCCCATCGGGAGTGGGAATGATTTTGTCCGAATTCTAAACATCCCACCCAACCCCTCCAGGGCGGTAGAAATTATCAAATCCAATCGCCATTTGAAAATGGATGTCGGAAAAGCCAACCATGTATTTTTTCACAATGGTCTTGGTATCGGCTTTGATGCCTTTGTGGTGGTTGAAAGCCAGAAAGTTAAATTTCTTAGAGGTTTTTTAATGTACTTGTTTTCCATTTTTAAAACCCTGAGGCATTATCATAATATGCGGGTAACTATTGAAAGGGATGGTGTACGGGAGGAAAGAGATATTTTTATGATTACCGTAGGCAACGGAAAAAGTTTGGGAGGTGGATTTTTCCTGACTCCACGCGCTAAAATCAATGATCATCTGCTGGATGTTTGTATTTTCCGTGCCCTGAGTCTCCGTGAAGTATTGAATCATATCCCCAAAGCACTTAAGGGGAATCATTTGCATTTGCCTCAGGTGGAATATTTTCAAACCTCAAGAATTATCATTTCCTCCGATAATGGTCTACCCATGCATGCAGATGGGGAGTTACTCCCCATGGATATTCAACGGATTCAGGTGGATTTGATTCCGGAAGCTCTGGATGTCATTCATAATATTCCTGCGGAAGAATTATGACAGCAACTAAAAAATTCCCTCTTGTTTTTATCATTTTTTTTGTGGTGAGTAGTCTTGGTTATCTGCAGGCTCAAACGTTTAGCAAAGATATATTGCAACCCGGGACAACTGCTCAAATTGATACGGCCCGATTGTTATCGGATATTCCCGTAAAATCCCCCTGGGGGGCGGTACTGCGTTCTGCTGTATTGCCCGGGTGGGGGCAGCTTTATAATCACAAATATCTCAAAAGTGTGGTCGCATTTTCAATAAATGGATTATGGGGATGGCGAATTGTCTATTACCAGCATAAATGGAGGGAGACACACAAGAAAGTATTTCGGGATCGTCGTAATGATGCTTACTGGTATTTTGGAATTACCTATTTATTAACCCTGGTCGATGCATATGTCGATGCATATTTGTTTGGATTCGAAGATGCGATGAGGTTAACCTGGAAACCCATGCCGCACTCCTCAACCCCCGTGCTTACGATTGAATGGCGACTGAATTAAATTCTTTCCCTACCAATGCGATAGTCCTTCTTGTCTTCACTGAGCAAACTTGGGAAATCTCTGTTTTTAGCTATGATAATGTGTTAAATTCATCGCGCTTAAGACTGATATAGAGTTTATCGTGTAAATCATCTTCAGGATGGTAGTGGAGCAAAATTATGAATAACCAATTTGTGCAGTTGTTTTTTTATCTGGCAGGGCTTTATATCATTGATGGAGTGGTGATTTCCTATACCCGTCGCTTAAAGATATCCGATTTCGTGGGGCATATTTTAACCGGGGTTATTTTTGGCATTTTGCTTAAACATAGCAGTACCCTGTTGAACCGAGAAATTTTTACCTCACTGTCTCAAAATAATTTCATCTTTTATTTGGCTCAATTGGGTATATTGGTTTTCTTTATGCAGTTAGGATTTAATTTTTCCCCAAAAATGTTCACCACCGGCAACAAAAAAAAGTTACTTTTATATACATCACTTCTGGTGTTGATCAGCACTTTGGTACTTGGAATTGTGGGGTATGGATACCTCTTTCATAAAGAGGGACGGTCCACATTCTATTTTGTTATAGCTTTTCTGGGGATTAATATCGGGGCTTTACTATCCAGAAATTTCCCGGTTCCGACTGGATTTAAGCGAACCTTTACCACCATCGTGCAGATGGCTCTGCTGGTGGACCTATTGGTGATTTTTATCTTCAGTTTTGTACAGTGGTATCATACTTACCTCCCCATGAATCCTCATGACTGGCTCATCGAAACTCTCAGTTGGTTATTGTTAACTGGTTTTTTTGCCCTTTTGTTTTTTCCGAAAGCTCTCGATATCAGTTCCAGGTTCTTATATCAATGGCTGGGCGAATTTGCCATGCTATTGAAATTGGGTGTGTTCTTCCTGTTTATTTATGCCGGGTTGAAAGTGGGGCTTTCCATTATGTTGATTGGGTTATGGTCGGGTTTCCTTTTTCGCTATCTGGCGGCCAGTACTCAATTTGAAGCACAACAAAAATTTTTCCCCATCGCCTCCTACCTTTACCTGATTCCTTTTGTAGAAATCGGACGTTTTCTGGTTTATCAATGGGATGCTTCCCCTTTCTTCTGGCAACAACTGATTTTTACTTTGTTAGGTGTCGCGGGAATTGCTATCTTCTACAGCATGGTAATGAGTGCATTTAAAGAAAAGGCGATGATCTTCGGTTTAGGTGTTTTACCGCGGGGTGAACTTTCGGTGTTGATTCTTTGGTTGTTGTTAACTCCCACCATCACAGGAACTATGGTTTTGCCCACTTCGATGATTGTGGTTGGGATTCTGGCGGTGATGATTACCAGCCTCATCGGTACAGTTCTGGGGATAGTTCTGTTCACCGAATCAGCGGATTCAACGGTAATTTAATGGTACAAATGGAAAAAATGGAGTAGAGCGGTGAATTTATTTGGTAAATTTAAAAAAGGTGTATCCAAAACTCGTTCTCAAGTCTTCAATCGAATTTCCCATGCTGTTAAAGCGAAGAAAAAGATTGATGATGAACTACTGGAGGAAATAGAAGAAATCCTGATCAGCGGAGATGTTGGGGTAGAGACCTCAATGGAGCTGATTGAACGGGTAAAGCGACGAGTCAAAAAAGAGAAATACGAAAATAGTGAAGATTTGTTAAATATTTTAAAAGAGGAAATCGTTAGCATTTTTCCTCCGCACCATTTTAAGGAAGATAGTTTCCCGGAGAAACCGTATGTCATCATGGTGGTCGGTGTGAATGGAACGGGGAAAACCACATCCATTGCCAAGATGGGGTATCGATTTCAGCAAAAGGGAAAACGAGTGATGTTTGCAGCAGCAGACACCTTTCGTGCTGCAGCTATTGAACAACTGGAGGTATGGGCCAATCGTCTTGAGATCGATTTAATCAAACATCAAAGCGGTTCGGATCCTGCTGCAGTGGTATTCGATGCTATTCAGGCTGCTAAAGCACGAAATATTGATGTGTTAATTATTGATACTGCCGGAAGACTGCATACAAAAGTGAATTTAATGGAAGAATTGAAAAAAATTCGTCGGGTAAGCCAGAAAGCCATGGAGGGAACTCCCCATTTAACCCTGCTGGTATTAGATGCCACTACGGGACAAAATGCCCTCAGTCAGGCAAAACAATTTGTTGAAGCGGTAGAAGCGGATGGAATCATTCTCACCAAACTGGATGGCACTGCAAAGGGAGGTGCTATTATTGGAATCAGTTCCCGATTGAATTTGCCGGTTTACTACGTGGGATT
>RFIL01000498.1 GCA_003695285.1 Calditrichota bacterium | reverse complement strand
TCTCATTGCTCTCCCCATGAAAATAAAAGGGGGTAGTGGAGGCCCGTTGCGAGTTATCGCCTGGCTTCCTGAAAAATAGTTGAATACAGATACCCGATGAGATGTTCTGAGAATGATTTACTTTTGCGCTGAACCTGACGCAAAACAATGGGACACTATCAGGAGAGAATTACAGGATGGTATTGAGTAATGCGAAACCTTTGCCGTATCTTATACCGGAGTGCTTCTGCGATCTACGTAAGGGATTCCCTGATCTTCACACCATTTGATGGCGCGCTCTCTTAACACATTTTCTCGAAAGCGATACCACCGATCCGCCAGTCCGTAGCGATAAATGTTTTCCTGAAACCGTTTGAATGCGCCCTTACCTTGAATGGCCCCACACATGACCATGCTTAATTGTTCATCTTCCAGCGTTAAACAGAATTCTTCCATGATTCGGTACTCATCAATCTCCAAAAAATTGGGAAGGAGGATATATTCATCCGAAGAAAGCTCTTCCTGAGCCTTTTCCTGAATTTCCTCCTGTAGCTCCCGAAAATCTTCATCCAACTCCTCCAATTCTGAGGTGGGACGCACCTGTCCGGGAATGGTAAAAATTTCTCCGGTGCGAGTGTTTAGATAAACCTCAGTTTCTCCGGAAACGAATTCAAATGCTTCGATGATCATATCAATATTTACGGGCCGTTTCATAATGTGGCTCCCCAGCAGTTTGATCTAATTGGAATGCTTAATAAGTTGTCAAACTTCACAATAAAATGCAATAGGAAAAAGAGTGTAGGAAAGAAAAATTTTAAAGAAAAGGGCAGAAAAAAAGCCGGATGGGGAATTTCCATCCGGCTGTTGAGAACCGAAAAAGAGCTGGTCCAACTTTATGATTCGGCTTTGTTGGTGTTAAGTTTTAAGGGTACATACAGGGCGCACCATCCAATGGCGCCGGTAACCAGGGGAACAATACCAATCAATCCCCACCAGCTTTTAAAATACCAACCCAGGGCAAGAATAACTACTCCCAAAATAATGCGAAAGATTCTATCAGTTTTACCTACATTGCACTTCATGTTGACCTCCTCAGTTTATTGGTTGAGCAAAATATAAAATTCAGGGAAGTGCAATAAATGTAACATAGTTACATTGATCTCAATTTTCAGACAATCGCGCTAAACCCTGCCGATTGCGGATGGTAATTATCCCTCTCCCCAAAGCGATAAGCCCCTCTTCTGCCATGGATTCCAGGATACGGCTTACCACTACCCGTGAAGAGCCCACTTCTTTGGCCAACTGTTGGTGGGTAATCTTAATTTGTTGAGAGGAGTTTGCCGTCTGTAATAAGTATGAGGCTACCCGGGCATCCAGTCGTTGGAATGCCATCTTGTCAATGGTATGAAGAATTTCATTTAAGCGGATTGACAGGTTGTTGAACATAAATTTTCGCCAAACTTCATAGCGATTTACCCAATCCCGAAAAACAGGTGAGGGAATCAGAACGACTTCAACGTCAGTTTCTGCCACCGCAAAGGCGGGGAAAGCCGTTTGTGTTAGGATGCAAAAAGCTGTGAGGATACAACTTTCATAGGCATTTACCCGATATAAAGTTATCTCTCGTTCAGTTATCCCTGCTTTGTAGACACGAATTTTTCCGGAGATAACGATCAAAAAATATGCGCAGGAATCGCCCTCGTAGGAGAGCATCTCCCCAGCCTGAAACGTTTTCAACAGCGCATATTCCCTGAATTCATCCAGTGCTTTTTGAGTGGCATTCTGTAAGAATGGAAATTTTTCGATGACATTTTGATTCATGATGCACCCTAATAATCAATCTGAAGGTATTGGATTATTCGTAAAGTTGCAAGAGAAAAACTCAATCAGATCAACTATGGATTGAACCCACTCGTTCCATGACTCATCGAATCCTTAGAAATACTAAGCTTTCTTTTCATAGATATGCGTTGAGAAAAATTTTTACTTGCTCAGAAGAGTTATGTTCACGAAATTCACAGTGCTACATTTCCAGGTGGAATACCGTTCGATGAATCGAAAAGTTGGAGGTGCTTTGCAATGGCAACCGGAATTAATTATGATGAATGTGATATTTGCCATTGCAAAAGAGACACAATTATTTGTATTAGAAATAGCCGGTTAAGTCATTTGTATGAATTTCGATAATGTAAGGTATTCTCAGAAGAATGGTCAACAACCGGGATATGTTCGGTCATATTTAAGCAATTGAACCCGGGAAGGGATATTTTAAAGACAGTAGAGTGAGCTTCATTCCAATCCAGTTTGCTAAAGGAAAGCATTGATGTCAGCTTCGAAATTTCAGGAAGCATTAATTTCGCAAAACGATAAATCGACCCAGCTGGGTCTCAATCAAGCCATCAACGTTGGTCCGCGGGAATTTCATATCCAGACCTCGACATTGGTGGATGAGGGATTAGTTCGCACCGAAGTGTTTGAAAGAGGCCGGTTGTTATTTGTTGAATACTTCCCTTATGAAAGAAGAGATATCGCTCATAACCTTGGGGTTGAAGAACGTCTAAAGAGCATTGTCGATCAATTTCATCAGTCCATTATTGAAGAGATAGACTCTCTTTTTGAGGTGTCGGAACGTCTCATGGAAGAAAAACAGGCAAGTGCCCATGAAAAGATTGGCCTGGTTTTTTTATATATGCATATTTTTGAAAAAGCGGAAAAACACTTGTTGAAAGCGCTGGAATTAGAACCCGGACGTTTTAGTAGTTCGATTTATCTTGGAAAATGTTATTTCTTTCAAAAACGATACAATAAAGCTTATCAAATTCTTTCCAAACTCCTTCCCCGTGATGTCAACTATCCTGACCTTTATAACTTGTTGGGATTAATCATGCTGGAGAAAAAAAATTATGGTGCGGCTTTCAAATATTTTAAACAGGCGCTCAAATTCAACTCCAGCTATATAGAGGTTTATTTTAATCTTTGTGAAACCATGCTTCAGCGAATCATCCCTCTACAAAAGTCCGGGAAGAATGAAGAAGTAGAAAAGAGCATTAATTTCCTGAACATCATTCTGAAAAAAATTAACAATCTTGGTAAAGTGGAGGAACGTTCTCAGAGTGCCCAGATTAGCAAATTGTTGTCTGAGAAATCATTCGGAAAAGCTCTCCATATGGTTCGGGAGTTCCGAGAAAAGCAGTATCTCAACCGAACTCCACCGGAAGTGCATGGTTATAAATTTTATTTACGCCTGTTTTATAATGATGAGGAGATGTCCAGTGTCGTTTTAGAAGGGTATGAAGAAAAAATCGCTGAAGAGTTGCATCGCAATCCTTCTTATCCGGACCTCTGGCATTATCTGGCGCTCATTCATCTAATGCAGTGCCGTCATTATTTCCTGAAGGGATTGGATAATTTTCGCGATGCTACCCGAATTAATCCGAATTTTGAAAAAGCATTGAAAAATTTACGCCTGGTAGAAAATGATGGTCGAGAATTCCTGGCTATGATCAAAACGTTTGTGTGAGTTGTTTGGCACCATAGTGTATTGGCAGGTTTCACTCCTGCACCCCCCTGATTGAATTTCCGTTAAATAGGATTGGTTCTGCTCCATTTGATATCTATATTCCAACGGGAGTTACCTGTAAAATTTTTATCCGGAAAAACTTGGAATAAAACACAACTTTTTTTTGGCGTTTCCACAACTTATATCTGCTATACCGGGTTTTCAAAATTGTATATTCATGTGATTGAAGTCACCATAAACTTTGATATATCGGGCTATCTTGAATACTCTATACTCCAGGATAGGTAATTGAAAAACCTCATGTTCTGTCAAATAGAAATTTCGGCCCTTCGGGTTGGTTCCGCTCAGGGTCAAAAGGCCAGTTTGGTTATGAAGCTTTGTTTTAATATCAGCTTACCAGGTATGTGTTCATTAAATCATTGTCAACAATTTCCTGTACCCATCCTGAAAAACGAATAATTTCACTTAACGATATGGTTTCTAACATGCATAATATCCAGATTCATATTAAAACCCTTCTCTGTATGGCTATTGGAGTCATAATATCCACTCAAATTCTCTCCGCGCAGGAGCAGCTAACCGTTGAGAAAGCAACGCTGGCAAGCGGGATTTCGCTTCAGTTGAAAGGAAACGAAATTCCAGATGACTTATCCACCCTGGTTCTTTTTGATTCTGCCGGCGCCGGGTTTGCATTGCGTTCTGTTACCCTGGACGGTCAAAAAATCTGGTTACGAAAAAGCGACACTCCTTCTTCTGTTCCCAATACGGTAACCTGGTTTTTCGATCCAGGCTCTCGAGTGCTCTCCATTGATTTACAGGGAATAAAATCCCGGATAAGCCAGTCCTCGGTGCTCCAGGTGAAGGTGAACCCTACCCTGGAGAATCATCAAAAACTAAAAATTTCGATTGACCAGGCCACTCAATACCCAGTGAATGGAAATCCAACTGGTGCCCCAATTAAAGAAATCGTTGTTGAATTGATAAATACGAAAAACACGGATTAGATTATGAACAGAATAGGTTCTTATTCTGTATTCCTGATATTTGCAATGTTGCTTTTTAGCACTAACGCCCTTGCTGACAAAGGGCAACCCTCAACAAAGGGGTTTACCTGGGCGGATAGTCAGCATGTGTTATTCGATTGGATTGAAATCTCGGCTGACCCCTCGGTTACCCAGCTATCCACTCCCCCGGATGATGATACGCTTTACACCGTTAATTTACCCGTTGATTTTTCCTTTAATTTCTACAACCGGAATTTCTCGACCTTCTATGTGAGTGAAAACGGCTATTTGACTTTCCGAAACTATGGAACCACCAGTTCACCTTCCAATAACGACCTATCAGCGTCTGCCTCGATTGATTCACTGATTGCTGTTTTCTGGGATTCACTCAGAGTGAGTACAACTGGAAACATTTATTATGCGGTAAAGGGAACCAAACCGTACCGTAAAGCCATAATTGAGTTTCAGGATGTGACTGTGGTGGCACCCACAGAGAACCTGGGTCCCATTACCTTCGAGGTGATTCTGTATGAGACAACCAACCTAATCAAACTTCAATACCTGGATTTAGGAAGTTTAAGTATTCGAGAAAGAGGTGGGAGTGCCACTATCGGTCTAAAATTTGAAGCTACCACTTTTGATAGCCTTCAGTATTCGGTAAATACGACCTCTCTCAGTGAAGGGTTGGCGATTTTATTCTACCCTTCTGATAATCTGCTAACCAATTCAGCCATTTCACCAGCAGTGGTTGCCCCGGGTACCAGCCAGCAAAGCTTTAAGTTAAGTTTTACGGCTATCCAATTTCAACTTCTGGCCGATTCTCTGGAAAGGATGGGTAAGGCCGATGTGGTCAGCATCAAAAACCCCATCAACAAGAGCACAACAGACCCCATAACAGTTACGGATGTGAGGGTCGATGGGAATTCCTTTTTTATCATGGATACGATTGCCTCTCCGCGCCAGTTGGGGCTGGAGGGGCCATATGCCACCTGGTATTACGATAACGCTACGGATAGTTTATTTATTCGAACCAGTACTCTCGCTATTAGAGATTCCATTACGATTGAATTCCAGGAGGATATTCCTACAACGCCAAAAAAACATGAATTTAAAGGGCTTCTATATGCCGAGTATCATCCGTTACAGGGTATCAGCTTTAAAGAAAATTTTAATATCATCGCCAGCGTTATCGACCATTATGTATTTACTCCTGCAGGGGTAGATACCTTCCGAGCTGGGGTTAGCAAAGCCTTTGTATTACAAGCCCAGGATCAGTATAACAACCCGGTTACCAATTCTCAGAGCGTCAACCTTTCTTCTATTGGAAGCAGTACTGTGATGTTCAGTCGTGGTACAACCGTCCCCTTTGCCAATAGCGATACCATCATGTTTTCTGTTTCCGATACTGTGGCGGAGGATTTTCGGGTCCTTGCCGAAAATGCCACCAACAGTAACGTGACGGGGTTGAGTGGTGTCCAAACTGTCCTGCCGGCCACCCCATTCGCGTTGGTGACCTTATCCTCGACAGCCCCGATAACCGTGAGCACGAGTCGTTTATTGCAGGTGCGAGTGGAGGATCAATACGGGAATGTACATCCGGACAGTTCGTTGAAGTTTAAGAAGGTGAGTGCCGGGGATGGTCAATTCAGTAATGGGTTAGATTCCATAATTGTGTTGACCAACAGTTCGGGAGTTGGTGAGGCGACCTATACGGCAAGCAGTTTGACCAGTTATGTGGGAGATACCATCCAGGTTTCTCTGGGTTCGCTGGTGGATACCATCATTCTGCCCTTGCAGGCGGGTAGTAT